>NZ_JBJDRJ010000010.1:0-128531 GCF_044987415.1 Microbacterium sp. ZW T5_45
GCCATCAAGCCCTGGGCTACGCCACTCCAGCCGAAGCGATGGCCCATCTGACACGGACCACCGCCGCCAAAGCGGCCTAACCAGAACGGAAATGAGAACAACACTCCACGACACGCGGGCCGCCCTAGGTCGACGCGAAACGCATCGACCTGAGCCCTTCTCGCTGTCGTCCGGTCAGTCCTCGGCGTCGCGGGACTGCGCGGCGAGCGCACGCTCCACGTCGGCGAGGTTCTCCAGCACGAGACGCCGCAGCGCGGGCGCAGCATCCTGGTGCTCCGCGAGCCAGCCGCGTGTGGTGTCGCGCAGCGTCAGGTTCGCGAGTGCGGTGGGGAACAGACCGACGACCAGGTACTGCGCGATCTGGTAGGTGCGGGACTCCCACACCGGGATCAGCATGTCGAAGTACGCGGGAACGAAGTCCGCGAGCACGTCGACGCCGGCGGGATGCACGAAGCCGAGCGCGGCGGAGCGGACGATCGTGTTCGGCGCATCGTCGCGCTCGATCAGCGACGCCCACGCGGCCTTCTTCGATTCCAGGTCGGGCAGGGCTGCGCGGGCCTGGGCGGCGAACTCGCCGCCCTTCGCGGTGTTGTCCGCAGCGAGCGCGGCGTCGATGGTCGCGGCATCCGTCGCCCCGATCGTGGCGAGCCCGACCAGCAGCTGCCAGTTCAGGTCGGCATCGATCTCGAGGCCGGGGAGCGTCTCCTCGCCTGAGCGCAGACGCCCGACGATGCCGGCGTGCTCGGGGGTGACGAGGGAATTGGCGAACGCCGTCACGAACTGCAGCTGGCTGTCGCTGCCCGCCTCAGCGGCCTCCGCGAGCTCCCACAGGCCGTCGGCGACCTTCTGGCGGGCGGCTGCCCGGTCGGCGGGCGTGACGTACAGGGCCGCCGCGGTGCGCAGCTGAGCCAGGGTCGTCCGCACTGTGGTCGACTCGGTCTCGCGCCCGATGTTCCCGAGTACCAGATCGATGTAGTCGGATGCCGCGGTCTCGGCGTCGCGCGTCTGATCCCAGGCGGCTCCCCACACGAGCGAGCGTGCGAGCGGATCGTGGATGTCGGCGAGGTGCGCGATCGCGGTGGCGAGGGACTTCTCGTCGAGGCGGATCTTCGCGTACGCGAGGTCGTTGTCGTTGAGCAGGATGAGGTCGGGGCGCGTGAGTCCCTTGAGCTCTGGGATCTCGGTGCGGTCGCCGTCGACATCGACCTCGACGTAGTGCGAACGGACGAGCGCGCCGTCGCGGAGTGAGTAGAACCCGATGCCAAGCCTGTGCGGGCGGATCGTCGGATAGTCGGCCGGTGCGGTCTGCGTCACGGCGAAGCGCGAGATCGTTCCGTCGTGCTCCTCGGCGATCACCGGCTCGAGCGTGTTGACGCCGGCGGTCTCCAGCCACTTCTTCGACCAGGTGCTGAGGTCGCGGCCGCTCGTCGCCTCGAGCTCGGTGAGCAGATCGCTCAGCTCGGTGTTGCCCCAGGAGTGCTTCTGGAAGTACTGCGAGACACCGGTGAAGAACGCCTCGATGCCCACCCAGGCGGCGAGCTGCTTGAGCACCGATCCGCCCTTCGCATAGGTGATGCCGTCGAAGTTGACCAGGACGTCCTGCAAGTCGTTGATCTCGGCGACGATCGGATGCGTCGACGGGAGCTGGTCCTGGCGGTAGGCCCAGGTCTTCTCCATGGCGTTGAACGTCGTCCAGGCCTCGGTCCACTCCGTGGCCTCGGCCGTCGCGATGGTCGACGCCCACTCGGCGAACGACTCGTTCAGCCAGAGGTCGTTCCACCACTTCATCGTGACGAGGTCGCCGAACCACATGTGCGCGAGCTCGTGCAGGATCGTGACCACGCGACGCTCCTTGACGGCGTCGGTGACCTTGCTGCGGAACACGTAGGTCTCGGTGAAGGTCACCGCACCCGCGTTCTCCATGGCACCCGCGTTGAACTCCGGCACGAACAACTGGTCGTACTTCGCAAAGGGGTACGGCACGCCGAACTTCGACTCGAAGTACGCGAAGCCCTCGCGGGTCTTGTCGAAGATGTAGTCGGCATCGAGGTGCTGCCAGAGGCTCTTGCGGCCGTACACGCCGAGCGGGATCACACGACCCGAAGCGCTCGTCAGCTCGGAGAACGTCGACTCGTACGGGCCGGCGATCAGAGCGGTGATGTACGAGGAGATGCGCGGCGTCGGCTCGAAGCCCCACGTGGCGATGTTCGGGTCGTCGTGGACGATCGGCTCGGGGGTGGGGGAGTTCGAGACGACCTTCCACGCGGAGGGAGCGGTGATGGTGAACTGGAACGTCGCCTTCAGGTCGGGCTGCTCGAAGACCGCGAAGACGCGGCGGGAGTCGGGGACCTCGAACTGCGAGTAGAGGTACACCTCGTCGTCGACCGGATCGACGAACCGATGCAGGCCCTCGCCGGTGTTCGTGTACTCGCAGTCCGCATCGACGACGAGGACGTTCTCGTCCTGCAGGCCGGTGAGGGCGATACGCGAGTCGGCGTACACCTCATCGGGGTCGAGCTGCTCTCCGTTGAGCGAGATCTCCCGCACATCGCGAGCGATGAGATCGATGAAGGTGAAGCTCTCTGGCGCGGCGGTGAACCGCACGACGCTCCGAGAGCCGAAGACCTCGGCGCCCTTCGTGAGATCGAGGGCGATCTCGTACGACTGGGTGTCGATGACGTCGCGGCGCTCCTGCGCTTCGATGCGGGTGAGGTTCTCTCCAGGCACTGCTTGTACTCCCAGGGGTGAGGGGACGTTGTCGCGGTCGGGGCGCAGTTGGCACCCACGACAACCATGACAGCCTACGCCAGCAATGGACACCTCCTCCTCCCGGATGGTGAAAGGATGGAGGGGTGACTGCGACCGATCCGACAATCGTTCCCTTTGCGTCGTCCGCGGCAGCGGACGGCGCGCCGTATGTGACGACCCCCGTTGCGTATGACGGCATCCTGCTCGCCGGCTTCGGCGGACCGGAGGGGCAGGACGATGTCATCCCGTTCCTGCGGAACGTCACGCGAGGGCGCGGCATCCCCGACGAGCGGCTCGAAGAGGTCGCACACCACTACCGGCACTTCGGCGGCGTGAGCCCGATCAACGGGCAGAACCGCGTCCTGAAGGATGCGCTGCAGCAGGAGCTCGTGCGTCGGGGCATCGACCTGCCCGTCTACTGGGGCAATCGCAACTGGGCGCCGTACCTCGAGGAGGTCGTCACCGAGGCCGCGGACAACGGTCACACCACTCTTCTCGCCTTCGCGACGAGCGCCTACAGCTCGTTCTCTAGCTGCCGTCAGTACCGTGAGGACTTCGCCAGGGTCCTCGAGGAGACCGGACTCGGCGACACCGTGACGATCGACAAGATCCGTCCCTTCTACGACCACCCCGGCTTCGTCGAGGCGTTCGAGACCGGCGTCCGCGAGGCCGTCGAGGGCTTCCTCGCCCAGGGGATCGCGGCATCCGACATTCAGATCCTGTTCTCGACCCACAGCATCCCCACGGCGGATGCCGAGCGCTCGGGCGCCCGCGACATCGAGTGGGGCGAGGGGGGCGCCTACGCCGCCCAGCACCTCGCGGTCGCGGCGTGGGTGATGGATCGCGTGTGCGAGAGCGTGCCCGAGGCATCCGATGTCGCGTGGGAGCTCGTCTACCAGTCCCGCTCCGGCCCCGCCTCGCAGCCGTGGCTCGAGCCTGACGTGTGCGATGTGATCGGCGAGCTGTCCGGTCGCGGGCGCAAGGCGGTCGCCGTCGTCCCCGTCGGATTCATGAGCGACCACATGGAGGTGCTCTGGGATCTCGACACCGAGGCGGCCGAGGCCGCTGAGGAGGCAGGGCTCGCCTTCACCCGAACGCCGACCCCCGGCGTCGCGCCGTCGTTCGTCGCGGGCATCGTCGATCTGATCCAGGAGCGCTTGGAAGGGCGCCCCAACGAGGATCGGCCGCACGTCACGTCGCTGCCCGGAGCCTTCGACGTGTGCCGCCCCGGATGCTGCGAGAACATCCGCGCCGGATTCAAGCCGGCGGCCGCAGGAATCGCTCCCTGAACCTCCACGTCACTCGGCATCGTCGACGCTTCCCTCACTTCTAGGATGGAGATCATGCGCATCCACATCGCCACCGATCACGCCGGCCTCGACTTCTCCACGCAGCTGCAGGAGCACCTGCGTTCGGCCGGGCACGAGGTCGTGGACCACGGGCCGATCGAGTACGACGCGGTCGACGACTACCCCTCGTTCTGCATCCGCGCGGCCCAGGCTGTCGTCGCTGATCAGAGTGCGGGTGTCGAGGCGCTCGGCATCGTCTTCGGCGGGTCCGGCAACGGCGAGCAGATCGCCGCGAACAAGGTGCAGGGGATCCGGGCCGCGCTCGTGTGGAACGTCTCGACGGCAGAGCTCGCCCGCGAGCACAACGATGCGAACGTGATCTCGATCGGCGCTCGTCAGCACACCTTCGACGAGGTGACGACGTTCATCGACACCTTCATCGCCACCCCGTTCTCGAACGAGGAGCGTCACGTCCGTCGCATCGGCCAGATCGCCGACTACGAGCGCGACGGATCGCTGCTGCCGGACCCCCGGGCCTGACATGCCCGAGGGGCACTCCGTCCACCGCATCGCTCGTCAGTTCGATCGCAACTTCATCGGGCGGGTGATGTCGGCCTCCAGCCCGCAGGGCCGGTTCGCCGAGGGAGCCGCGCTGCTCGACGGTCGCGAGGCCGTGAGCGTACAGGCGGTCGGAAAGCAGATGTTCCTCGAGACCGAGGGGGATCTGTGGCTGCGCGTGCACCTCGGGCTCTACGGTGCGTGGGACTTCGCCGGCTCGATCCTCGTCGATCCGACCATCGCCTCGGCGAACGGCCGGATGGGGCAGACCAACCAGCGCGGCACCGATCTCGGCGACCAGGCTCTTGGCGATCCGATCCTCGATGACGCGGGAGAGAACTCGCTGTCGTCCATCGGCGCTCCCCGTCGTGCACGCGTGCACGTGCGGATGTCGGAGCAGACCAAGGGGCTGTCGGACGAGGGTGCGAAGTGGCCGCCGCCGGTGGTCGGCCAGGTCCGTCTGCGTCTCATGACCGAGCTCACCGCGGCCGACCTTCGCGGGCCTACAGCCTGTGTGCTGCAGACGCCAGACGAGATGCTCGCCACGGTCGCGAAGCTCGGTCCCGATCCGCTCGTCGGCGACCCGGTGGAGAACGAGGAGCGGTTCGTCCGCGCCGTGCGCAAGAAGTCCACGGTGATCGCACTGCTGCTCATGGACCAGTCGGTCGTCAGCGGCATCGGCAACGTCTACCGTGCCGAGATGCTCTTCCGTCAGCGTCTCAACCCCCACACCCCGGGCCGCTCCGTGCCGGAGGACGTCGTGCGGGCGCTGTGGCACGACTGGGTGCGGCTGCTGGCGATCGGCGTCGAGACCGGTCAGATGATGACGATGGACGACCTCTCGCCTGAGCAGTACCGGGCCGCGATGGCCAGTCGCGACGACCGGCACTGGGTGTACCACCGTGCCGGCCTGCCCTGCCGCGTGTGCGGTACCGAGATCGCCCTGGAGGAGATCGGCGCCCGCAAGCTGTACTGGTGCCCTCGCTGCCAGGCATAGGCTCGTTCCATGCGTCAGAATCCGAGCTTCACCCTGGCCGACGTCGACGAGATGCGCCGCGTGATCGACGCGAATCCCTGGGCGACGATCATGAGCGCAGGGCCCGATGGCCTGGTCGCATCGCATTATGCGGTGCTTCTCGACGAGACCCATGACGACCTGACGGTCGTGGGCCATGTCGGTCGTCCGGACGACGCGATCCACGGCATGGGCGATCGCGAGATGATCATCGTGTTCCAGGGGCCGCACGGCTACATCTCGCCGGGATGGTACGGCGACGTGCCCGCGGTGCCGACCTGGAACTATGTGGCGGTCCATCTGGCGGGCGTGCCCGAGATCCTCTCCCGCGATGAGAACCTTCAGGTGCTCGATCGCCTCGTCGCACGCTTCGAAGAGCGGATGCCGGATCCCCGGCTCATGTGGGAGCGTCCCAACGACGAGGCGTTCGTGTCGCGTCTGGAGGCGGGCACCGTCGGCTTCCGTCTGCGCCCGACCCGCATCACGGCGAAGCGCAAACTGAGCCAGAACAAGCCCGTCGACGTGGTGGAGACGGTCATCGCGGAGTTGGAGGGCGACGGTCCGTACGCGCAGCCCGCCCTCGCCGCCGAGATGCGTCGCGCGCACGAGGCCCTCGCCGAGGGACGTCGATGATCGGCGGCACGATCGGGACCATCAGCGGGGTCCGCATCGCGGGCGCAGGCAGGGAGTTCCTCATCGATGAGGAGCCCGTCGACATTCTCATCGAGTCGGGCGTCATCGCCGACATCGCGCCGACGGGCGCGCTCCGCCCGCACGGCGAGGTTCTCGACGCCGGGGGCGCGTGGGCGGTGCCGGGGCTGTGGGACAACCACGTGCACACCGTCCAGTGGGCACTCGCCGAGGGGCGGGTCGCGCTGGTCGGAGCGGCCTCTGCGGTCGACGCCGCAGAACGGATGCGCGATGTCGCTCCGCTGCCTGATGGACGACGCGTGGGCGCGGGCTTCCGCGATGCGCTCTGGAAGGACGCCCCCTCGCTCGAGGTCATCGATCGCGCGACAGGCGATGTCCCGACCTACCTGATCAACGCCGACGTGCACAGCACCTGGCTCAACTCCGCCGCCCTGCGCCGCGAGGGTTTCGAGGCCCTCGACGGAGTGCTGCGTGAAGAGGACGCCTTCGAGATCTCCCGCCGTCTCAATGCGGTGGATCCGTCCCATGCGGACGCGGCGGTGCGTCGCGCGGGGGAGCGAGCCGCTGCCAGGGGCGTGACAGGTCTCGTCGATTTCGATATGGCGTGGAACGCGGATGCTTGGCACCGAAGAGCAGGCGCCGGGTTCGCTGCTCACCGTGTCGAGTTCGCGGTGTACCCCTACGATCTCGAACGCGCGATCGCTGAGGGCTTGCGGACCGGGGAGTCGTACGGCAGCGACCTGGTGACGGTGGGGCCGCTCAAGGTCATCAGTGACGGGTCGCTGGGCACGCGTACCGCGGCCTGCTCACACCACTATTCCGGAGACACCGGGGACTACGGCATCCTCACCGTGTCGCCCACCGATCTCATCGACCTGCTGACGACGGCGACCGGCGCAGGACTGGGAGTCGCGGTGCACGCGATCGGCGATCGCGCGGTGACCGCCGCGCTCGACGCGTTCACCGCCACCGGAGCGTTCGGCTCGATCGAGCATTCGCAGCTGGTGCGGCATGCGGACCTCGTGAGGTTCGCTCGACTCGGAGTCGCGGCGAGCGTGCAGCCCCAGCATGCGCTGGACGATCGTGATCTCGTCGCGACCCACTGGGCGGAGCAGACGTCGATCGGGTATCCGCTCGCTGCGCTGCGTGACGCCGGCGTGGAGCTTCGGTTCGGATCGGATGCGCCCGTGTCGGCGCTCGACCCGTGGCAGGCCATCTCGGCGGCGGTGGACCGCACTGATGACGACCGCGAGCCCTGGCATCCGGAACAACGGCTCACCATCGATCAGGCTCTGGCCGCCAGCACCCGGACATCGCTGCGTCCCGGCGACCCCGCCGATATCGCGATCTGCGGCTCCGATCCGCTCACGACTCGAGGACAGGCGCTGCGGCGGATGCCGATCGTCGCGACACTGCTCGCCGGTCGGGTCACCTACGTCGGTTGAGACGACGGAGCCTGCGGAGACGACGGAGGGGCTGCCGGATCCGATCCGGCAGCCCCTCCGTCATGCGGTTCGACTCAGGCGGCGATGTGCGAGACGAGGAACCAGCGGTCCTTGTCGAGTCCGCGCTTGATCTCGATCGCCACGTCCTGGCTGGTGAGGTCGACCTCGTCGAGCCCATCGATGGCAGCCTGGGTGTCGACGAGGATCGCGTCGATATCGGCGATCACGGCGCGGATCAGCTCATCGGACTGGGTGAATCCAGCGGGGACCGAGGTCGCGGACGCCTTCTCGGCGACGGCGCTGATGCGAGCGTCGATCGGCAGGCCGAGGGCGACGATGCGCTCCGCGGCGGTGTCGGCGAAGCCGCCGGCGTGCTCGACGATCGTGTCGAGGAGCTCGTGGACTCCGACGAAGTTCGCCCCGCGGACGTGCCAGTGCGCCTGCTTGCCGTTGACGGTCAGCGCCTGCAGGCCGAGGACGACGGGAGAGAGGAACTGCGCGGCTGCGGCTGCAACCGTCGGGTCGCTCGCGGTGGTGGAAACGGTCTGTGCCTTGCTCATCTTGGGCTCCTCCGAGTGGTCTGATCTGTGTTGCTGAGGACAACGCTACTCAGCCTGGAACATTCCGCAAGCAAGTGAAGGCTGGGCTTATCACCCGTCGAAACCCGCGGAAACATGCGGAAATGAGGGTAGTCTCGCCTTATGAGCATCGCTGCCGGAGCATCCGTCCTCGCCCTCGCGGATCGAGCGCCGTCGATCGCCGATGGCACGTTCGTCGCGGACGGCGCTCGCATCATCGGAGACGTCTCCCTGTCAGCCGGAGCGAGCGTCTGGTACAACGCCGTGCTGCGGGCGGATTCTGCAGCGATCGTGGTGGGCCCGGGCAGCAACGTGCAGGACAACGTGTCGGTGCACGTGGATGCCGGCCACGCGGTCGTGATCGGGGCGAACGTATCGATCGGTCACAATGCAGTGGTACACGGGTGCACGATCGGCGACGGATCCCTGATCGGCATGGGTGCCGTGGTGCTCAGCGGCGCGGTCATCGGTGCGGGCTGCCTCGTCGCCGGGGGAGCGGTGGTGCTCGGCGGCACCGAAGTGCCCGATGGTTCGCTGGTCGCCGGCGTGCCAGCCAAGGTCCGTCGCGCGTTGACCGATGAGGAACGAGCGGGTCTCATCACGAACGCCGAGACCTACCTCGGTCACCTGCAGACGCACGAGGCCGCGACACCACAGCATCCGGACGGGCCGGTAGGCTGATCTCGTACGGGGCGGTGGCCAAGCTGGTTAAGGCAGTGGGCTCATAACCCAACGATTCGCGGGTTCAAGTCCCGCCCGCCCTACTTCTGAGCTTCATGTTCGTTTCAGGAAGCCAGCACACCGCGTGCGATGAGCGCTGCCCGATAGGCGTCGACCTTGCCGCCGATCACGTCGCGGCATGCCACCAGCGCGTGTATCTGATCGTCGAGCGCAGCAGCATGCGCCTCCATCAGAGCGAGGCGTTCGGACTCGTTCCCCTCGCCTTCGCGTACCAGGGCAGAGTACTTCGCCATCTCAGCCACAGGCATACCCGACTCACGAAGACGGGTGATCAGAGTCAGCCAGCCGACCGTCTCGGGACCGTAGGACCGGCGGCCTCCGCTGGTTCGTGGTACGTCTCGGGGGAAGAGACCTCGGGATTCGTACCAGCGGAGAGTATGGACGCTGAGACCGGTGGCGTCCGCGAGCTCGCCGATACTGAGCGCCTGATCGGCGTGGAAGGGTACACGGGCCATGCGTTCTCCTTGACTTTGAGTGAACTCTAGGTCATATGGTGTCGGACATGACCACGATGATCGACATGCTCGCCCGCCAACAGCCGATGACGACGTCTTTCGGGTATCGCACAACAGCCGCAGAAGTCATCGCCGATGTCGACCTCCACAAGAAGACGGCGATCGTGACCGGCGGATACTCCGGGCTCGGCCTCGAGACGGTCAGGGCTCTGGCGGATGCGGGAGTGCAGGTCATCGTTCCGGCCCGCCGTCCCGACGCGGCCGGCGCGGCACTCTCGGACGTGCCGGGCGTACGAGTGAGCGCGATGGACCTCGGCGACCTCGACTCCGTCGCGGCGTTCACCGAACTGGTCCGCGCCGATGCGACCCCCATCGACCTCATCATCAACGTCGCAGGCATCATGGCGTCTCCCTTCCAGCTCACCCCGCAGCACTGGGAGTCGCAGTTCGGCACAAACCACCTCGGGCACTTCGCTCTCGTCGGTGGCGTGGCCGAACTGCTGACGCCGGGTGCGCGCGTGATCGCATACTCCTCGGGGGCCCACTTCCGGTCCCCGGTGCGGTTCCACGATGTCAACTTCGCCGAGACCGCCTATGACCCGTGGGTGGCGTACGGTCAGTCGAAGACGGCGGACGCGCTGTTCGCGGTCGGCCTGGATGCTCGCGCCGCAGCGCGCGGCATCCACGCGTACTCGGTGCACCCCGGCGGAATCCTCACCGACCTGCAGCGCCACATGCCGCGAGAGGAGCTGATCGCACGCCAGTGGATGGATGTCGACGGCACGCCCAATCCCCGGTTCAAGACCCCGGCTCAGGGCGCCTCGACCGGCCTGTGGGCCGCGACCGCACCCGAACTCGTCGACCGGGGCGGCGTATATTGCGAGGACTGCTCGATCAAGGGCGTCGTGCCGGCTGACTTCTCCGACATGACCGTCGGCGGGGTCAAGGAGTGGGCCCTCGATCCAGAGGCCGCAGATCGCCTGTGGGCACTTTCCGTCGAGGCGACGGGCATCGACGCCTTCTGATGGATCTGGCGCGGCGCGATCAAATGCCCTGCGGGATGCCGCCGCTGTCGAAATACTCCCACGGCCCCTCGCCGACTTTGATCAGGTAGGTCGCCTCGCCGCTCTGCGGATCCACCTCGAAGCGGATGCGTCCGCCACTCCGCACGGACTCGCCCCTCGCATCGTGCCAGAGATCGAGCGCCAGCTCCGGGTCGAAGGGCGTCGCCGCGGCACCGCGGGCTTCGCCCTCGCAGCGGGCGGCCGGGGGAGCGCCGCGAGCTCGGGAATCGCGGCAACGAGACCGTGCGAGGTGATCTCGGTCGACGGCTTCGGCGCATCTCGTACGATCTCGCGTGGCGATCTGCCCGATCATCCGATCCTGGGCGCCACGTGCCATCAGTCGTCGTCGGCGTCCCACATCGTGTACGAGATCACACCGGCTGGCAATCCATCCAGGGGCCCGACCAGCTCGCTCTCCACTCCGGCCAGACGACCGGTCTCGGTCGAGATGAACAGGGTCTCCACACGCTCGGGAACACTCGATGACACCGTCAGACCGATCACCGGGCGGCCGAGTCTGTCTTCGGTCTCGCCACGCACGGTCACTTCACCAGCGTCCACGAGGATGTCGAGCAGCGCCGCCTGCTGGGCGTCGTCCAACGTCCAGTACTGCTGAAGCCCCGTGATCGCGGCGAGCACCTCACCCGATGAAGAATCCCCGCCGGCACCGAACGCGGCGAGAGCGGGCTCGAGACCCTCGACGCCGTTCAGCTCGGCGACGGATGCCGGCACCCAGGACTCGTCCACGACCGAGTCGATGGTGTCGATCACCTCTCCCGGCTTATAGGGGCTCCCGTCCAGACCGTCGGGGCGCTCGTCGGCAGTCCAGTACGCGACGCCGGCGGTGATCACCGTTCGGGCAGTGCCACCTGGCGTCCACTCCAGAACGACGTCCTGGGGCACGATCTCGATCTGCTTCTCGCTCATGTCGACATTCCATGCCCAACCGACCGTCGACACGCGCGATTCCTGAGCGACATCGGGTGCGGAGAGGAGTTGACCTTCTGCGGTGGAGATCACCGACGAAAGCGTGCCCGCGGGCGCGTAGTCCAGTGGTGGGGGACCGAGCGCGGATGCCTGCTGGCCGGGGCTCAGGACGTTCACCGCCACGAGCACCGCGACCGCGGCTGCGGCAGCTGCCGCGGGGAGACCGGCGAGCGCCCATCCGCGCCGAGTAAGGGAGGTTCGAGGCCGAGCGCCGCGGATGATCTTCTCCCGCACCGCGATCTCCGCGGCGGTGAGTCCGCTCGTCTCGGGACGAGTTGCCGGATTAGCGGCACGGAACATCCGATCGAGCATTTCATCGCTCAGGGTCGACAT
Organism: Microbacterium sp. ZW T5_45; assembly: GCF_044987415.1. Classification (NCBI taxonomy): domain Bacteria; kingdom Bacillati; phylum Actinomycetota; class Actinomycetes; order Micrococcales; family Microbacteriaceae; genus Microbacterium; species Microbacterium sp. ZW T5_45. The sequence goes on from NZ_JBJDRJ010000010.1 coordinate 11,865, forward strand.
GATCTCCTCCTTCCAACTCGATCCGGAGCTTGTTTCGAGCCCTCGTGAGCGTCGTCCACACGGCCGCCTGGCTGGTGCGGAGGACGTCGGCGACCTCGCCGGCGGACAGGCCGTCCCAATAGGTGAGGACGACCACCTGGCGTTCGCGTGCGCTCAGCGAAGTGAGCGCCGAGCGCACCGCCAGCCGCTCCGCAGGATCGAGGGTGGCGTGCTCCGGGCGCAGTCCTCGAGTCAGTGCGTCGATCACGCGCTCCCGCGATCGGGTGCGCCGGATGCTGTCGCGCAGCTTGTTGTTGGCAGTGCGGAGGAACCATGTCAGCGGCATCGGGTTACGCGGATCGAGCTTTCGCCATGCGGCGACGAACACCTCGGCGGTGAGTTCCTCGACGTCCTCCCGATCGTCGAGGAAGCATTCGATGTGTCGGTGCACGCGGGGCCAGTGCTCATCGAACAGGCGCCGGTATGCGACGTCCTTAGAGTCGACGTGGGCCGGTGAGACGGGTGCACCCGTAGGTGCACCGGCCGTCGCCGACTCGAGGTCGGGCTCCGGCGTCGGCACCGCGAGTGCGATGCGACGCGCGAGGCCGGACCGGAACATGGTATCCATCTTCCCATCACCTCGAACGTCGCATGAGCAGTCATGTCACAGGGTGCACCGAAGACTCACGGTGGTCCCACCGACGTTCACCGCTGACCCTGCGGCCGCCGTGGCGAGCACGGTGCCTGAGCTGTTCCGCGCCTGCACGTTCCCCGAGCTGCGTGCATTCGCGACAGACCGGACGCTGCTCAGCGCGGCGGTGCTGACGGTCGTGCAGGCGCTGAACGAGAGCTTGGTTCCGGACTGGTCGGTGCCGGAGTACGCGCAGAAGAGACCCGTGCCGCAGGATCCAACGGTCCGGCTGACTGCCGATTCCGGCGACTCGGCGGAGAGGGTCATCCCGAGCGCCGGCCAGATCACGGTGTCCTCATCGAGCATGACGCCGCCCGGCACGGCAGCCATGGCGTAAGCGACATCGGGATGCGGGCTCGAGTCGTCGGCGTGCACAGGAGAGGGGGCGCCGAGCAGCAGAGTCGCCGCGGCGAGCAGCGCGAGAATTCGGGGCTTCATCACGGTCCGTTCAGGAGAGGGTTGCTCTCCCACTCTCGGGTGTTAGGAGAGGTCGTATTCGCGCGGACCATCGCCCCTTTCGTGCCCGGGACTATTTCCTTACAGATGTATTCCGGTGTACCGGCGCTCTTTCTCGCGCGGTGACGCAGACGGCCCGAGCGCCCGTGTCAAGCCCCTATGCCTGGACAGATCGACGGCGGAATGGTCGTGAGCAGTGGGTTCATCGACCTGAGGAGGAAGACCATGACCATCGGCACCGGCATCGTTCTGTTCGTGATCGGAGCGATCCTCGTCTTCGCGCTGGACATCAGGCTCGACTGGATCGATCTCGACATGGTCGGCTACATCCTGATGGGAGCGGGAGCGATCGCATTCATCATCGGGCTGATCCTGCTCGCCAGTCGCCGTGGGCGCCGACCGGTGGTGACGGACGACGAAGTGATCTGAACAGCTTCAGCTCGGCTCGGGAGTGTCCAGGAGCTCACCCACGAGGGTGATGCCGCCGCTCGAGTTCGCAGAATGGGCGAGGGCCTCGATCCAGCGGCGGCTGAGGTTCGGCGCCTCCGGTTCGTCGAACACGAAGCGCAGCGGAATCGAGGGGTGAAGCCAGATCGTCGAGCGACCTTCAGGCTGACCCTCGGGATGAGTCCATGACAGCGTGAAGCTCTCGTTGCGTCGAAGCTTCGTGGCGACGACGACCTTGAGGTGAGCCAACGCGCGATCGTCGATCTGGATCGGCGTCGAATCGCCGTAGTACAGAGAACCCATGTTCGAAAGCTACGGCTCCGTCGGGACCGGGCTGCGGCATGGGTCCGCGACGCGCGGGAGATGCGAACACTCTGTTCGCGCGGTGTCACTACATTCCCGTCGGGTTAGTCAGATCGATGGATCCGCGTTTCATTACGCGAACCCGAGGGAGAAGCCCCCGCCAGGGGTCGCGGGTGCCCACTTCGTCCCGTCGCTCAGCGTCCGCTCTTACTGTCGGTCTGTCGCGACCGCATGTGCGCGAGCCTCCGCTCCCACCGGATCGGCGGCTGCGTTGACCTCGACGGCGACGCTGTTGCGACGAATCGCATACAAAGTCTGGGGAGACTTTTCATGAATACGACGAAGAAGCGTGCTGCCCTCGGAGGGGTGGCCACGTTCGCCGGAATCTGTCTGGCAGTGCTCGGCACCATACCCGCACACGCAGCGGGGCTTCCGTACAACCAACCGGTTTCGAGCGGATGCGACACGCTGACCGGCACGCAGTGGATGGAGTGGAACAGCCTGATCGTGTCGCCGAGCGGTACAGAACTGCAGCAGCCGTTCGGAGAGGGGCTGACCCTCGATCCGCAGAGGGGGCATCTGGTCACGGTCGATGGCGTGGTCGGTATCGGTACCGGTACGCTGCTGCTCGTCCGTGAGTCATCCGATCTCGTCCGCATCTCAGGAATCCAGGGCGATGCGACCACGATCCTGGCCCAGGCGCAGAACGGGAACAACTACTTCGCGTTCTCGGGAACGCTTCCGGGCGACTGCGTGATCGTCGATCCGACTGATCCTACGGACCCGACCGATCCCACGGACCCGACTGATCCTACGGACCCGACCGATCCCACGGACCCGACCGATCCCACGGACCCGACCGATCCTACGGACCCGACCGATCCGACTGATCCTACGAACCCCACTGATCCCACGGACCCGACGGATCCCACCGACGCCACTGGCCCGTCGCATCCCACGGCCCCTCCGTTCCGGGCAGCACCGCAACCATGAGCGCGACCGCTCGGAACACGTCTGCTCACGCGACCACCGGTCTGGCTTCGACCGGGTCCGACGTTCCGGTCATCGCCATCGGCGTCGGCGGTGCCGCGACCATCCTCGGTGCGCTGATGCTCCGTCGTCGAATCCGCCCGGGCGAATGATCGGCTGTCAGCGCTCCGTCACGGCGGACTGACACGTGAGGAGGGATCCGAGCTGCAGGTGCTCGGATCCCTCCTCAGCAGAACTCGCCCCGCCAGCGCGCGAATCCGGATCAGCGACGGGTGGCGGTGACCGAGGGCGGCACCCCGAACTCCGCCCGGTACGCGGCAGCGAACCGTGAAGGATGCGCGTACCCCCATCGACGTGCGATGTCGGCGATCGTTGACCGTTCGGTGCTCTGGAGCTCTCGGTGTGCGCCGTCCATGCGGGCACGACGAAGGGCTTCGGTCGGCGTGATGTCGAGAGCGCGTCGGAAGGCGTACTGCAGACCCCGCGTCGAGATGTGCACGGCATCCGCGACATCGTCGACGGTGATCGGGCGGTGCGCGTTCTCGGCGATGTAGGTGAGCGCGCGCCGCACTGTCACGGGGGCCGGCCGGGTCTGCGCGGGGGCACGGAGCGAGTCGTCCATCGTGGTGGGGAACGTCGCGAGCGTGAGGGCGAAGGCATGCCGTTGCAGCTCTGCACGAACGGCGGGCGTGTCGGCGTCATCCGCATCGATGGTGTCTTCGAGATACGAGAACATCCGGTTCCATGCGTTGCCGGCCGTCGGCGTTCTCGGCGACAGTTCGGTGACGCGCAATGACAGGCGATCGTCGCCTGTCATTCGACGTGCATACGCTTCGAGCGTCGCACGGTCGAAGATCAGCGCACTCACGCGTGCGCTCTCGCCCCAGCGGGCGTGCACGCGTGCACCGTCGGTGAACCACGGATGCCGGGCGTCGAGGTCGTCCGTGTCCGAGCGCACCTGCGCATCGGAGCCGGACACACGGCACGCCAGAAGCTGATCCACCGGTTCGGCGGTGGACCGGATCTCCGCGGACAGGTCATATCGGACGAACGTCAGACCGGGGAAACCCGCGGAGTGCCAGTCGAAGCGGAAACGGTTCGGGTCGACCTCGTGCAGCACGGCCGAGGGGACGAACTGCTTCCAGGTGCTCTCGACCCGCTGAACGTCACGGGAACAGAAACGCAGGGTTCTTCCTCTCTCGAAGACACTGCTGATCGGGGGTGAAGGCGAGTGTACCCGTCTCTCCGGACAGTCTGCGATCAGCCTTCCGCGGGGGTGATCGCGGGCATCCTGACCGGCCATCCGCCATCGAGCACGTCGTCGGCGTCGAGACGCCCGATCCGGATGAAGTACTCCGTCAGGCTCGCGGCCTGCGAGCGGGCCCAGCCGATCTGCTGGACATGCAGCTGATGGGGCGTTGCCGCGAGCGCGAAGCGGCGACCGAGTGCTTGAGCGACGCGCCCCGCGGCCACAGCATCCGCCGACGCGTCGTGCGCCCCCTCCAGCAGCACTTCGTAGTGTGCAGCGACGATCTCGAGGGTGCGCTTGCCGGGCCGGTATCGGTCGTACGCCTTGTCGATGACGTACGGATCGATGATCGGCGAGGGGGCGACCAGGGCCTCGATGCCATGGCGGCGGCACTCGTGTGCGAGAAGCGAGAAGTCATATGCCGCGTTGTACGCCACGATGGGCACACCCTGCGAGAGCAGAGACCTGAGCGCGCCGACGACCTCGGCGACGACGGTGGACGCCGCGCGTCCCTCTCGGCGGGCCCGCTCGGTGGAGATGCCGTGCACGGCCGTCGCTCCCTCGGGGATCTCGACGCCGGGGTCGGCGAGCCAGTCCTTGGCGACGAACTCGTGTCCTGTCGAATCGAGCACGCCGACGTGAGCCGTCACGATCCGGTCGTGGGTGACGTCGACGCCCGTGGTCTCCAGATCGAAGACGCCCACGCGTGTGAGCCAGTGCGGAGGATCGAACGCGGCGGACATGCTCTCACCGTATGCACCGCCTCGGACATCGCGCGGCGCACTCACGACGAGTCCGTAGACTCGTGGGATGACCGTGCCCTCTCCGTATGCCGATCGCCTGCGCCGACTTCCGGTGTCACGGCACACGATCGAGGTGCGCGACGTGCAGACGGCGTACTGGGAGTACGGGCCGGACGACGCAGCCACGACGATCATCGCCGTGCACGGCTTCCGGGGTGACCATCATGGTCTCGAGTCGGTGCTCGCCTTCCTCCCGGAGGCGCGGGTCATCGCGCCCGACCTGCCTGGGTTCGGCGAGACCGCGCCCGCGCCCGGTCGCGCCTATGACCTCGACGAGTACGCCGCATGGCTCACCGCGTTCACCGATGCCGTCGCTCCGGGTGCGGTGATCCTCGGACACTCGTTCGGATCGATCGTGACCTCAGCCGCCGTCGCCGCCGGCCTGCAGACACCCCGCCTCATCCTCATCAACCCGATCGGCGCACCCGCTCTGGAGGGGCCGAAGGGCGTCATGACCCGCCTCGCCGTGCTGTACTACGCGCTCGGCGCTCGGCTTCCCGAGAGGATCGGCACCGCGCTGCTGCGGAATCCGCTCATCGTCAGAGTCATGAGCATCGCCATGGCGAAGACCACCGATCCCGCGATCCGCCGGTTCGTGCACGATCAGCACGACACCTACTTCTCGAGGTTCGCCGATCGTGACGTGCTCCGTGACGCCTTCGTCGCCAGCGTCTCGCACGACGTCCGAGAGTTCGCCGGTCGCATCGACGTCCCCACCCTGCTGATCGCCGCCGAGCGCGACGACATCACGCCGATCGAGGCCGAGCGTGTGCTCGCCACGTTGTTCGCCGACGCCGAGCTCGTCGAGATCGCCCACGTCGGACATCTCATCCATTACGAGACGCCGGCCGAAGCGGCAGGAGCGATTCGCCGATTCCTCAGGATTCCCGTCGCGCGAGGCCGATGAGACCCGCGACCCGGAACGGGATCACCTCGCCCATCGCGAGGGACGTCTCGGTGCGCTCCACTCCCTCGATCGACAGGATCCTGGCGTCGGTGTCGAAGAGATGGCGCGCATCACGGCAGGCGACCCGGGCGAGCAGATCCACGGATCCGCTGAGCCCGTGCGCCTGGATGATCTCGGGGATGCGGGCCAGTTCCGCGGTGATGCGCGGCAGCTCGATCTGACGCACGCCGATGCTGATGAAGGCCTGCAGCGGGAAGCCCAGGACCTCGGGGGAGAACGAGCGCTCGTAGGAGAGGAAGACGCCCGTCTGCTCCAGCCGCGTCATCCGCGCCTGGATGGTGTTCCGCGACAGACGCAGCGATTCGGCGAGGGAGACGATGGTGGTCCGCGGATCCTCGGCGAGCGCGGAGAGGATCTCGAGGTCGATACGGTCCATTCCGGGCATAGTGCCAAACAGTAGCACTGCCGGCCGCCCGTCAGATTGGCAACATGCTCAGCGCATCCTCGAATGCTTGAGCGACGTGATGAGCAGACGTACGCTCAGATATACCGGCGATGGCGCCGGAGCACGTGCAGGGTCCCACAAGGGCCGCCACGACAGAGGAGGACGAAGATGTCACCGCAACTCACCCCGATCGTCGACACCGCGCAGGATCTCGAACTCGCCGAGCGCATCCTCGCGCCGGGCGGCACCCGCGTGCCGAACGCCCTGCTGGACCCGTTCGTCGCAGACGTCGATGCCGAGCAGCTCCGCGATCTGCTGCGCGACATGATCGTGCTGCGACGCATCGATGCCGAGGGCTTCGCCCTCCAGCGTCAGGGGCAGCTCGGGCTCTGGGCACCCTGCAAGGGCCAGGAAGCCGCGCAGATCGGCACGGCCCGGGCCCTGGAGCCGAGGGACTACGTCTTCCCCAGCTACCGCGAGACCGGGGTGATCTATGCGCGCGGGGCGGGTCCCCATGACTATGTGCGCACCTGGCGCGGCGAGGAGGGAGCCGCATTCGATCCCGACGCGCTGGGCGTCGCACCGCTGCAGATCATCATCGGCGCACAGACGCTTCACGCGGTCGGGTACGCGCTCGGGATCCTGCATGACGGTGCGGACGAGGTCGCCGTGACCTACTTCGGCGACGGCGCGACGAGTCAAGGCGACGTGAACGAGGCCATGGTGTTCGCAGCCTCCTACGGTGCGCCCGTCGTGTTCGTGTGTCAGAACAACCACTGGGCGATCTCCGAGCCGGTCGCCGTGCAATCGCAGTTCCCGATCTCGGGGCGCGCTCCCGGTTTCGGCATCCCGAGTCTGCGGGTGGACGGCAACGACGTCCTCGCGTGCATGGCGGCGATGCGCTGGGCGCTCGCGCACGCCAGGTCGGGCAAGGGGCCGGCCTACATCGAGACGGTGACCTATCGGATGGGCCCGCACACCACGGCTGATGATCCCACGAGGTACCGTGGACAGGATGCCCTGGAGGAGTGGGGGCGTCGCGATCCCATCGACCGTGTCGACACCTACCTGCGGGGTCTCGGTGAGCGCGACGACGAGCGAGCCGCGGCCGACGACGCAGCGGCCGCCACCGCTGCCGCCGAGATGCGCGCCGCATGCCTGGGCATGGTGACGCGCCCACCGCTCGCGGTCTTCGACGGCGTCTACGCCGAGCCGCACACGGGGCTGCAGCGCCAGCGCGAGGATTACGCGGCCTACCTGGCCGGATTCGCGGACGAGGACTGACCATGGTCGAGATGACGCTGGGCAAAGCCCTCGGTGCCGGACTGCGGCGCGCGATGCAGGATGACGACAAGGTCGTGCTCCTCGGCGAGGACATCGGGCGGCTCGGGGGAGTGTTCCGCATCACGGACGGCCTGCTCGACGAGTTCGGCGCGCAGCGGGTCATCGACACGCCGCTCGCCGAGTCCGGCATCGTCGGCACCGCCGTCGGACTCGCGTTCCGCGGATATCGTCCGGTCGTCGAGATCCAGTTCGACGGCTTCGTGTATCCGGCGTTCGACCAGATCGTCTCGCAGGTCGCCAAGCTGCACTACCGCACGCAGGGGAGGGTGCGGATGCCGATCACGATCCGCATCCCCTGGGCGGGAGGAATCGGGGCCGCAGAGCACCACTCCGAGTCGCCGGAGGCCTACTTCGTGCACACAGCGGGTCTCCGCGTCGTCGCGGTGTCGAATCCGACGGACGCCTACCGCAGCCTCCGTCAGGCGATCGCCTGTGATGACCCGGTCATCTTCTTCGAGCCGAAGCGGCTCTATCACCACAAGGGCGACGTCGATCTCGACATACCGCTCGCAGATGCACCCCCGATGGGAATAGCCCAGATCGTGCGTCCGGGAACGGACGCCACGATCGTGACCTATGGGGCGATGGTGGGAACCGCGCTGCAGGCCGCGGAGGCGGCCGCGGACGAGTCGGTGTCGCTCGAGGTGATCGATCTCCGCTCGCTCTCGCCCGTCGACTACGACACGGTGTCCGCGTCAGTGCGTCGTACCGGTCGCGTCGTCGTCGTGCACGAAGCGTCGCGCGAGGCCGGGGTCGCCGCCGAGGTGATCGCGAGTCTGACCGAACTCTGCTTCGAACATCTCGAGGCCGCCCCGCTGCGGGTCACGGGACACGACATCCCCTATCCGCCGTCGAAGTTGGAGAAGCACCATCTCCCGGATCTCGACCGGATCCTGGATGCGGTCGATCGGGTGCTCGACCGGCCCGGCACCCTGACGGGAGCGGACGCATGATCGCCGAGTTCCGACTGCCCGATCTCGGCGAGGGACTGACCGAGGCGGAAGTGGTGCAGTGGCTGGTGGCCCCCGGCGATCCGGTCGCCCTCAATCAGACGCTCGCCGAGGTCGAGACCGCGAAGGCGGTCGTCGAGCTGCCGTCTCCGTATGCGGGCACGGTCAGGGCACTGCACGCCGAGGCGGGAGAGACCGTCGCCGTCGGTGCGCCGCTCATCGCGTTCGACGTCGCCGGTGCAGATGACGGGAGCGTGCGCAGGACGGATGCTGTGCCCACGGCCGCGGCCGCAAAGGCGGTATCCGATGTCGCAGCACCGCCGGCTGACGACGGCGCGGCGAGGAATGAGGACACGCCTCAACCGAACCTGGTCGGCTATGGAGCCGCGGCGAGTGCTGCCGGTCGTCCTGCGCGCCGGGCTCGCCGCCGCTCCGGTGTCGGCGTCGGGGCGGCCGAGACCGCGGTGCTCGAAGCCGCTGTGCGGGATGCTGCGCCGCATGACGCTCGTCCGACAGCGACCCTCGACCTCGATGTCGAGCGCCCTCGGTCGACGCCTCCGGTGCGTGCTCACGCGAAGCGCCTCGGCGTGGACCTGACTCTCGTCGCGGCATCCGTGGGGGACAGGCGGATCACTCGGGACGACGTCGACGCCTTCGCCGAACGCATCGGGATCTCCGCGCACGTGCCGGATGCGACGTCGCCCGTACCTTCGTTCGTCGAGCCGGACCGTCGCGAGACCCGCATTCCGGTTCGCGGCGTGCGCAAGCACACGGCCGTTGCGATGGCGCAGAGCGCGTTCACTGCCCCGCACGTCACGGTGTTCCACACGGTCGACGTCACGGCAACCATGGAGTTGCTCGAGTCCCTGCGCGCGGACCCGTCGCTGCGCGACCACCGGATCGGGCCGCTCGCCGTGGTGGCGAAGGCCGTCTGCCTGGCTCTCGCCGCGACCCCTGAGCTCAACTCACGCTGGGACGATGCCGCCGGCGAGATCATCCGATTCGGCTACGTCGACCTCGGGATCGCGGCAGCGACCGAGCGCGGCCTCGTGGTGCCGAACATCCGCGAGGCGCAGGCGCTCACCCTGGTCGAGTTGTCGGACCGGATCCGTTCGCTGGCACAGACGGCGCGCGAAGGCCGGAGCACCCCCGCGGACCTGGCTGGCGGCACCTTCTCGATCTCGAACATCGGAGTCTTCGGTGTCGACGCGGGCACACCGATCCTGCCGCCGGGACAGGGCGGCATCCTGGCGATCGGCGCGATCCGTCGACAGCCATGGGAGCATCGCGGCGAGATCGCACTGCGTGATGTCATGACGCTGAGTCTGTCGTTCGATCACCGGATCGTGGACGGCGCCGAAGGGGCTCGATTCGTTCGAAGCGTCGCCGGGGTCCTGGAGCAGCCCGGCCGGGCCATGCTGCTCAGCTAGCGGCGAGAATGGCGGCTTCGGCCATCGCGGTGAGGATCGCCGCGGTGGCCGTCTGCCGGCGCGTGGAGCTCTTCGTCGAGTGCGGCGTCGAGTTGATCAGTCCGAAGCAGGCCTGCACGCGCAGCCTGAGTTCGTCGTTCCCGGCATCTGGGGCGACGGCACCCAGCGCGGTGATCCAGCGTTCGATGTAGGTGCGCTGCAGGCGGCGCACCTCGGAGCGGTCGGCATCCGACAGATGCGCCACATCCTGGTCGTGCACCCGGATCACGTCGGCATTGCCCAGCGCGAAGTCGACGTGGAAGGCGATCAGGGCGTGCAGACGCGCGATATCGCTGTCGGACGTGTCCGCCACCCGGATGCCACCGTGCACGAGCTCTTCGCTGACCTTGACGAGCACAGCCCCGAGCAGAGCCTGCTTGCCGGCGAAGTGGCGGTAGACCGCGGGGCCCGAGACGCCGACCGCCGCGCCGATCTCCTCGAGGCTCACGCCGTTGTAGCCGCGCTCCGCGAACAGCGACGCCGCGGCGCGCAGCAGCGCCTCCGCGCGTTCCGCCTTGGCGCGATCACGGGAGGTGAGCGGGCTTGTCATCTCAGTTAATCCTCGCTAACCTGAATCATCGGGTGAGTGAACACTAACCGAGAAGTCGAGGTGTTCGCCACCATGTGTCGACAGCGCTCTCGATGACGAGAAGCGGCGAGGAGGACCGATGATGGACGACCTCACGGACGAGGAGCGCGAGCTCGCGGCGATGGTGCGGGAATTCGCCGACACGGTGGTCGCCCCGCGATCCTACGAAGCGGACCGCACCCACACGCTGCCGATGGGCGTCGTGGCGCAGATGGGCGAGCTCGGGCTGTTCGGCCTGCCGTTCCCTGAGGAGTACGGAGGCCAGGGCGGCGACTACATGGCTCTCGGCCTGGCGATCGAGGCATTGGGCCGGGTGGATCAGTCGATCGCGATCACGCTGGAAGCGGGCGTGAGTCTCGGAGCGATGCCGGTCTTCCGCTTCGGCACCGAAGAGCAGAAGCAGGAGTTCCTCCCCGACCTGCTCGCCGGGCGCGCACTGGCGGGGTTCGGCCTCACCGAACCCGAGGCCGGCAGTGATGCCGGTGCCACGCGGACGACCGCTCATCTCGATGGCGGCGAGTGGGTCGTCGACGGGACCAAGCAGTTCATCACGAACTCCGGGACATCCATCACGCGCTTCGTGACCGTCACCGCGGTCACCGGAACGACCGACGGACGCAAGGAGATCTCCACGATCATCGTCCCGAACGGCACGCCGGGATTCACGGTCGAACCCGCCTATGACAAGGTCGGGTGGAACGCCTCTGACACGCATCCTCTGACCTTCGCCGGAGCGAGAGTCCCGGAGGCGAATCTGCTCGGCACGCGGGGGAGTGGATTCCGGAACTTCCTCAGCATTCTCGACGAGGGGCGCATCGCGATCGCCGCCCTCGCGACGGGCGCGGCCGAGGGCTGTCTCGAGGCCGCTGTCGACTACGCCCGCAGTCGCACGGTCTTCGGCAGTGCGCTCAGCACGCGTCAGAACGCGCAGTTCACGCTCGCGCGCATGCGGGCGCGTGTGCACACCGCTCGTCTCGCATGGCACCATGCGGCGCGTCTGCGCGACGCGGGGAAGCCCTTCGCGGAGCAGGCGGCGATCGCGAAGCTCGTGTCAGGTGAGGCGGCGATGGACAACGCGCGAGACGCGACGCAGATCTTCGGAGGCAACGGCTTCATGAACGAGTTCCCCGTCGCCCGTCACTATCGCGATTCGAAGATCCTCGAGATCGGAGAGGGGACGACCGAGGTGCAGCTGCTCGTCATCGCACGGGCGCTCGGACTCAACGGATAGCGTGATCGGCATGACCTTCTCGCTCGGCCCCGCTCTGCTCTTCTGCCCCGCCGACCGGCCCGACCGCTTCTCGGGGGCACTCGCCAAGGCGGATGCCGTGATCCTTGATCTGGAGGATGCGGTGCTGCCAGACGCGAAGCAGGCCGCCCGCGCGCATATCGTCTCGTCGGACCTCGCCGCCGAGCGCGTGATCGTCCGTGTGAACGCCCCGGGCACCGACGCATTCGTCGAGGATCTTCGGGCTCTCGCCGACACGCCCTACCGCACCGTGATGGTCGCGAAGGCGGAGTCCGCCGAGGCGCTGGACGCCTTCGAAGACGGGATCTCTCTCATCGCACTGTGCGAGACGGCCAGGGGGGTGCATGCGGCCGATCGGATCGCCGCTCATCCCTTGGTGTCCGCGATGATGTGGGGCGCGGAGGACCTGGTGGCCTCGATGGGCGGCACCTCCAGCCGGACGGCTTCCGGTGCGTATCGCGACGTGGCGCGCTACGCGCGTTCGCGGGTGCTCATCGAGTCCGCGGCGCAGGGGAAGGCCGCGATCGATGCCGTGCACGTCGAGATCGCAGACCTCGACGGCCTCTCGATTGCGGCGACGGATGCCGCGGCCTCGGGCTTCCGCGCGACCGCCTGCATCCATCCCTCGCAGGTCGCGACCATCCGGAAGGCGTACCGCCCCGATGAGGCATCGGTCGCCTGGGCTCGTGAGGTGCTCACCGCAGCCGAGTCAGAACGTGGCGTGTTCCGCTTCGACGGCCGGATGATCGACGAACCCGTCCTTCGGCACGCCCGCTCGATCCTGGAGCGGTCCTCCGGTTCCTGAGCGAGGAGCGCGGCGACGGGACGAAGGATGATCCGCCACGAAGACCCTTCGTCTCGCTCCGCTCGCTCAGGGACCGGCGCGTCAGACGAGCTGCGCCTGATCGAGCAATCGCAGCGAGCCGGGCGACGCTTCGAAGCGGTGCACCGAGCCGTTCGCCAGCACATCTCCTGGGCGCGGCAGCGTCCCCCCGGAGACGTGGTCGATCAGCGCCCGGATCACGCCGCCGTGGGCGACGACGATCACGGACTCGGCCTCGGGCGCGGAGCGTCGGCGAGACGCCCTGGCGATCCGATCCAGAGCCGCCAGCGCGCGTTCGCCGACTTCCTCCAGCGTCTCGGCGCCCGGCACGGGAGCGTGCCAGTCGCCGTACTTCTCGATGTAGTCGGGCACGAGCATCCCCTCGCCCTCGCCGAACTCGCGTTCGCGCAGGTCGTGGTCGAGCTCCGGTCCGTCGAGACCGAGCTCGGCGGCGATGATCTCTGCGGTCTCGCGGGCGCGCACCAGCGGACTGGCGAAGATGACGTGATGCGCCGTCCCACCGAGCGCGGCCGCCGCTGTGAGAGCATCCGCTCTGCCCTTCTCGTTCAGCGGGATGTCGGTCGAGCCCTGGATGCGTCGGGCGAGGTTCCAGTCGGTCTGGCCGTGGCGGACGAGAGTGAGAAGAGTCACGAGAGAAGCTCCTGGAGTGCGGGGAGAACCGTGCTCGTGCCCGCTGCGAGCGTCACGTGCGCCCACGGGTCGGCGCGAGTCGGCTCACGATTGACGATGATGAGCGGGATGCTGCGCCGCCGGGCGCGCTCCACAAGCCGCACACCCGAGTTCACGACGAGGGAGGATCCGGCGACGATCAACGCATCGCTCGCCCTCAGCAGCGACTCGGCTGCCTTGAACCTGTCCTGCGGGACGAACTCGCCGAAGAACACGACGTCCGGCTTCAGCATCCCTTCGCAGACGGTGCACACCGGCACGATGAATCCGTCGGTGCTTTCGGGCAGCACGTCGCCGTCGGGTGCGAGACGCACGTTCTCAGGGACGGCGATCCAGGGGTTGCTCTGCTCGATCTGGGTCGCGATGTCCCGACGGTCGAAGACCTGACCGCAGTGCAGGCAGAGCACCCGGCGCATCGTTCCGTGGACTTCGATCACGTGCGAGCTACCGGCGCGCAGGTGCAGTCCGTCGACGTTCTGGGTGATCACTCCCGTGACGATGCCGGCGCTCTCCATCGAAGCCAGAGCGTCGTGTCCTGCGTTGGGCTCTGCGGCGGCGAAGGCCCGCCAGCCGAGATGCCCGCCGACCCAGTACCGGCGCCGCGCGGCTTCATCGCTCAGATAGCGCTGGATCGTCATGGGATCCGAACGGGTGCGCGCACCCTCTCCGCGATACGCGGGGATCCCGGAGTCCGTCGAGATGCCGGCGCCGGTGAGGAGGGCGATGCGCCTGCCGCGGAGCAGCTCCGCTGCGTGCGCGATACGCGCGTCCAGTCCTTCACCTGTCGTGCCTGCCACCGCACCTCCCGCACCGAGTCTACGGTGCCCGTGCCGGTGGAGGTTCACGCGCGTGCCAGAGTGGATCACCATGGAGATCTTCGAACTCGCCGACGCGGACGACCCGCGACTGGACGACTTCCGGTCGCTCACCGACACCGCGCTGCGGGCGAAGATCGAGCCGGCCGGCGGCCTGTACATCGCCGAGTCGGCCAAGGTCATCGAGCGCGCTGTCGCGGCCGGACACGCGCCCCGCGCGGTGATGGTGCAGCGCAGATGGCTCGACGGGATCGCCGCTCTGCTCGGCGAGCGAGGCGTGCCCGTCTACGTCGTTCCGGATGCCGTCGCCGAGACGGTGACAGGGTTCGCGGTGCATCGCGGTGCGCTGGCGTCGATGCACCGACCGTCCCTGCCCTCGGTGGCCGAGCTCGTCGGAGACGCGCGGCTCGTGCTGGTGCTGGAGAACATCGGGGACCACACCAACGTCGGCGCGGCGTTTCGCGCGGCAGCGGCCCTCGGTGCCGACGCCGTGCTCGTCTCGCCGCGCTGCGCGGACCCGCTGTATCGGCGAAGCGTGCGGGTCAGCATGGGCACCGTCTTCCAGGTTCCGTGGACGCGCATCGACGGCTGGGATGACGCGGTGTCCGAACTTCACCGGGCGGGCATCGAGTTGGCCGCTCTGGCTCTGTCCGACGCGGCGGTGCCGCTCGACGAGTACTCCGCCGCACGGCCGTCCAAGGTCGCGCTGCTGATGGGCTCAGAAGGAGACGGGCTCAGTCGTCAGGCGCTCTCGAGCGCGGACGTCGTGGTGACCATTCCGATGAGAGGCGACGTCGATTCGCTCAACGTGGCTGCGGCCGCATCCGTCGCGCTCTGGGAACTACGCCCTCAGTCGCCCTTGTGAATCACCACGGGGGAGGGCTCCGGACGCTTCGCTACGACCAGATCGCCCGACGACTGGTGACGCAGACGTCGCAGCACCCACGGCACGAGGTGCTCCCGTGCCCACCCGAGGTCCTCGGCGCGAGCCTCCCGCCACGTTCGCACGGGGAAGGGTTCGGGCTGCATCGCCTCGAGTTCGTTCGGCACGTTCAGCGCCCGCAGCACCATGCGTGCGACCTCGTGATGCCCGAGGGCGTTGTAGTGCAGGCGGTCGTCGTCGAAGAAACGAGGATCCTGTACGGTCTTCAGCGACCACTGATCGGCGACGATGCAGTCATGGCGTTCGGCGATCGCCCGGACGTTCTCGTTGTAGATCGCCACCTTGCCGCGGAACGGTCGGAAGACGGGAGTGAAGGCCGTGTCGATGCCGGTGAAGAGCAGCACGGCGGCGCCCGTCGAGGAGAGCCGCGCGACGGCGTCCTCCAACTGCTCCGAGATGTGGTCGGGGTCGGTACCGGGGCGGATGACGTCGTTGCCGCCGGCGCAGATCGAGATCAGATCGGGGCGCAGCGCGATCGCCGGCTCGATCTGATCCTCGACGATCTGGGCGATCAGCTTGCCGCGCACGGCGAGGTTCGCGTAGGCGAAGTCGTCGACCTGGCGGGCGAGGACTTCCGCCACCCGATCGGCCCACCCTCGATGGCTGCCGGCCACCGAGGGATCGGGATCGCCGACGCCCTCGGTGAACGAGTCGCCCACTGCGACGAAACGTCGCCACGGGTGCGGGTTCTCGTTGGCCACATAGGGGGTCCGGGTCGAATCCTGGTCGGTCATCCCGCTCTCCTTCGCGAACGCGCGCCGTCCGCGGATCGCGGCGACGCAGTGTCTGAGCCTACTCGCCATCCACAGAACGAGGGAGCGCGCGGACGGTGTCGGAGGCAGCGATTATCGTTGTATCGATGCTTTCTCCGTCCTTTCCCCAGCGCGCTCCATGGGGTACCGCCAGCAAGCTCCGGGCGTGGCAGCAAGAAGCCCTGGAGCAGTACTTCCAGGCCGATCAGCGGGATTTCCTCGTCGCCGCCACCCCCGGCGCAGGAAAGACGACCTTCGCGCTGACCCTCGCCGTCGAACTGATGAAGATCGGCGAGGTCAACCGCATCATCGTCGTCGCCCCGACCGAGCACCTCAAGACGCAGTGGGCCGACGCGGCCGCCCGCGTGCACATCCGTCTCGACCCCCGTTTCCGCAACAGCGACTGGGCACCGGCACGGCACTATCACGGCGCAGTCGTCACCTACGCGCAGGTCGCCGCGAAGTCGTCCGTGCACCGTCATCTCACCGAGGATGCGCAGACCCTCGTCATCCTCGACGAGGTGCATCACGGGGGTGACGCGCTCAGCTGGGGCGACGCGATCCGTGATGCCTATGGTCCCGCGAAGCGCCGTCTGCTGCTGTCGGGCACACCGTTCCGCAGCGACACCGCGCCGATCCCGTTCGTCGAGTACCACCCCGACGAGTCCGGTGCGCGCATCTCGCACACCGACTACAACTACGGATACGGCCGTGCTCTCGCCGACGGCGTCGTCCGCCCCGTGCTGTTCCACATGTACGCGGGCAAGATGCGCTGGCGCACGACCAGTGGCGACGAGCTCGAGACCCATCTCGGGCAGGACAACACGAAGGACGTCACCTCGCAGGCCTGGCGCACGGCGCTGGATCCCGAGGGCGACTGGATGCCAGCTGTGCTGTCGGCCGCGGACCGCCGTCTCACTGAGATCCGTCATCACGTGCCGGATGCCGGTGGCCTCGTGCTGGCCACCGACCAGACGGTCGCGCGCGCCTACGCGAAGATCCTGCACAGCATCACCCGGCAGCAGCCGACCATCGTGCTCTCCGACGACGCGACGGCATCCGAACGCATCGAGAAGTTCAGCGCGAGCGACGACCGATGGATGGTCGCGGTGCGCATGGTGTCGGAGGGCGTCGACGTCCCGCGGCTCGCGGTCGGCGTCTACGCGACGTCGTCATCCACTCCGCTGTTCTTCGCCCAGGCCATCGGCCGGTTCGTGCGGGCACGACGACGCGGCGAGGCGGCCAGCGTGTTCCTCCCGCAGGTCCCCGTGCTCATGGGCCTCGCGAACGAGATGGACAAGCAACGTGATCACGCCCTCGATCGGCAGTCCAAGGATGACGACGGTCTCGAGGACTCGCTGCTGGAGAGCGCGAACCGCGAGGACGAGGCATCCGACGCGCTGCAGCAGGAGTTCAGTTATCAGGCGCTGTCGTCCGTGGCGCACTTCGATCGGCTCGTCTTCGAGGGGCAGGAGTTCGGTCAGCTCGCCGAACCCGGCACCCCCGAGGAGGAGGAGTTCATCGGCTTTCCCGGACTCCTCGAACCCGAGCACGTCCACGATCTGCTCATGCAGCGACAGGCCCGCCAGTCGAAGCTGCGCGAAGCTCGCGAGGCGAAGGCAGGGCCGGATGACACGACGACCCTGCCCGCCCCCCTCCACCGCACGCTCAAGGAGCAGCGTCAGCTGCTGAACAGCCTGGTCGGCCTCTACGCGCGGCAGAAGGGCGAGCCGCACGGATCGGTGCACGCCGAGCTCCGCCGGATCTGCGGCGGCCCCGCGGTGGCGCAGGCGACGGTCACCCAGCTGCAGTCGCGGATCGACGTGCTGCGCAAGCGCGTGCGCTCCTGAGCTTCGGAACCCCGAAAACCTGGCAACTTATGGTTTTCGAGTTGTCGTGCGCGCCTCGCGGGCTAGCGTGGAATCACCGCCTCGACATCAAGGATTCCTATGACTGCGCCCACGACAGAGCCCACTGCCGCTGACCGTCGACGATGGGCCCGCTACCTCGTCGAAGAGCGCGCCGAGGGATTCGTGTACCAGAAGCTCGCCGCCCGTCGCACCGGTGAGGAGCAGCAGATCCTGCTCGGCCTGGCAGACGCCGAGCGCCGACACGAGCAGCACTGGCTCGATCTGTTGGGCGGAGAGCCGAAACGACTCCCACCCGCCGGCATCCGCTCGCGGGCTCTCGGCTGGATGGCCGGGCGGTTCGGATCCATCTTCGTCCTCGCACTCGCGCAGAGCGCCGAGGCCCGCTCGCCGTATGACGCGGAGGTCTGGGCCACCCCCGCCATGCGCGCCGACGAGAAGGTGCATCACGAGGTCGTCCGCGGACTCGCCGCGCGCGGCCGACGTCGGCTGTCGGGATCGTTCCGCGCCGCGGTCTTCGGCGCCAACGACGGCCTGGTGAGCAACCTCGCACTGGTGCTGGGGATCGGTGCGACCGGGGTGAGCAGCGGATTCGTGCTCTTCAGTGGCATCGCAGGGCTTCTCGCCGGCGCACTGTCGATGGGGGCGGGGGAGTTCGTCTCGGTGCGGTCGCAGCGTGAGCTGCTCGCCGCGACCGAGGCGAACGAAGATGCCGACGCGACTGCGGGCGATCTCGACATCGATGAGAACGAGCTCGCGCTCGTCTATCGTGCTCGTGGCATGGAGGCAGAGGAGGCGCTCGTCCGCGCACGGCGAGTGGTGGACGCCGCGCGCGCCGGCGCGGCCCGCGCGGTCACCGGACCGGTGCGTGTGCAGGGCGACGATCACGAGATCGTCGGCAGCGACTGGACAGCGGCGATCTCGAGCTTCCTGCTCTTCGCCTCCGGCGCGATCGTCCCCGTGCTGCCGTGGATCTTCGGGCTGCAGGGGACGACGGCGGTCGTCGTCGCACTCGTGCTCGTCGGCATCGCGCTGCTCTCGACCGGAGCGATGGTCGGCATCCTCTCGGGCGGACCTCCGCTGCGCCGGGCCCTGCGCCAGCTGGCGATCGGGTTCGGTGCCGCAGCGGTCACGTACGTGCTCGGCCTCGTGTTCGGCGTGGGCGCGGTCTAGGACCGATCTCGCGCGCGCTCTCGGCACGCTCGCAGGAGCGTGCCAGGGGAGCAGGGTACGGTGTCGGGGACCACCGCGATCCCCACGACCGAGGACACGATGAGCCAGACCCTTCCCCTTTCCGCATCCGCCGCCCCGGAGTACGAGGGCTTCGTCGGGTGGGTGCTCGGTTTGATCGACTCGCTCGGCGAGCTCGGAGTCGGACTCGCCGTGCTGATCGAGACGTTCGTCCCGCCGATCCCCTCGGAAGCGATCCTCCCTGTCGCCGGATTCCTCGCGTACGAGGGACGGATGAACTTCTGGGGTGCATGGGCGGCGGCGACGGTCGGAGTCCTCGTGGGTGCGCTGATCTGGTATGCGATCGGTGCGGCGATCGGTCGCGACCGCACCCGACGCCTCGTCGGACGCATTCCGCTGCTCGACCATGCCGACTTCGACAAGGCCGAGGCGTTCTTCGCGCGCTGGGGTGCGCGAGCGGTGCTGTTCGGCCGCTGCGTCCCCCTTGTGAGGTCGTTCATCTCGATCCCCGCCGGCATCGAGCGGATGCGGGTCTGGAGCTTCGCTCTGTACACGACCCTCGGCTCGGCGATATGGAACGGCATCTGGATCGGTCTGGGCTACGCGTTCGGCCCGACGATCAAGCCGGTGCTGGAGCAGTGGAGCGGGCTCATCTCGAACATTGCCGTCGGGGCGATCGCCCTCCTGGTGCTGTGGTTCATCGCCTCGCGCATCCGTCGGCGTCTGCGGGATGCCGCTGGCGGACGCGACCTGCAGCCCGAAGGGGACTAGCATCCCGCATCCAGCCGACGATGGCCGCCGCTCTCCAGCCGGTGCGCTCGCACAACGAGAAAGAGGTCTGGGAACCGGAGTTCCCAGACCTCTTGTCTGTGCGCGGAGGGGGACTTGAACCCCCACGCCCTATCGGGCACTAGCACCTCAAGCTAGCGCGTCTACCATTCCGCCACCCGCGCAGGTGTTGGATTGTTCGTTGCCGAACGAAGATTTACATTAGCACGCGGTTGAGCGCACACCGAAACCGACAGCGATTCCCGGGCGCGCCACGGCCGTTCGATAGCCTGGATCCCATGACAGAGCAGCTGCCCGAGGTCGTCCGCATCGCTCAGGACCTCATCCGGATCGACACGTCGAACTTCGGAGGCGGCAACGCCAAGGGCGAGCGCGAGGCCGCCGAGTACGTCGGCCGGTACCTCGAGGAGCTCGGCCTCGACGTCGAGTACTACGAGCCCATCGACCGCCGGACGAACGTCATGGCTCGCGTACCCGGACGCGACCGCACGAAGCCGGCGCTCGTCGTCCACGGCCATCTCGATGTGGTCCCGGCGATGGCGGAGGACTGGTCCGTCGACCCGTTCGCGGGCGAAGTGCGTGACGGGATGCTGTGGGGTCGAGGCGCGGTGGACATGAAGAACATGGACGCGATGATCCTCACCGCTGTCGCGGACATCCTGAGGGCGGGGGAGCGACCAGAGCGCGACCTGATCCTCGCGTTCTTCGCCGACGAGGAGAACGGTGGGGTCGAAGGGTCGGCGCTCGTCGTCCGTGACAAGCCCGAGTGGTTCGCCGGCGCGACCGAGGCGATCAGCGAGGTCGGCGGCTACTCGATCACCGTCGACGACCGCCGCGCCTACCTCCTGCAGGTGGGGGAGAAGGCGATGATCTGGATCCGCCTCGTCGCCAAGGGGCGGGCCGGCCACGGCAGTCGCCTGCACGACGACAACGCCGTCACGAAGCTCTCCGAAGCGGTCGCCGCGATCGGGCGCACCCGGTGGCCGATCCTGCTCACCCCGACGACCGAGGCCCTGCTCGCCGGTCTCGGCGAGCTCACCGGGCGTTCGACGGACGATCCGGATGCTCTCGCCGCTGCGGCGGGACCGGCCGAGGCGTTCCTGCGCTCGACGTTCCGCACCACGACGAACCCGACGGCGCTGACCGCGGGGTACAAGCACAACGTGATCCCGGAGCGTGCGGAGGCCCTGATCGACGTCCGGGTGATCCCCGGCACCGAGGATGACGTCCTGGCCGAGCTCCACCAGATCGTCGGCGATGACATCTCGATCGAGATCGTCGTGCAGGACATCGGTATGGAGACGCCGTTCGAGGGCGGCCTCGTCGAGGCGATGGTCGCGAGCATCGGTGAGCACGACCCCGGCGTCCCGGTGATCCCGTATCTGCTCGGGGCCGGCACCGACAACAAGGCTCTCGCCACCCTCGACATCACCGGCTATGGATTCGCCCCACTGCGGCTGCCGGCGGATCTGGACTTCACAGGAATGTTCCACGGAGTCGATGAGCGTGTCCCCGTAGACTCTCTTGTCTTCGGCCAGCGGGTGCTGGCCGATCTGCTGCGCTCGTACTGAGCATCCGCTCCGGCTGCGCCGGCACGACCCGAAGGCCCCCATGCACCTGTTCGAAGCGCTCATCCTCGGCATCGTCCAGGGACTCACCGAGTTCCTGCCGATCTCCTCCAGCGCGCACCTGCGCATCATCGGTGGATTCCTCCCGTCCGGAGAGGACCCGGGAGCAGCTTTCACCGCCATCACCCAGATCGGCACCGAGGCGGCCGTCGTGGTGTTCTTCTGGCGTGACATCGTCCGCATCGTGTCGGCCTGGTTCCGCTCGCTCGCAGGCAGGATCCCGCGCAACGACCCTGACGCCCGCATGGGCTGGCTGATCATCATCGGCAGCATCCCGATCGTCCTGCTCGGGCTGCTCTTCCAGGATCAGATCGAGAGCGTGCTGCGCTCCCTGTGGATCGTCGCGATCATGCTGATCGTGTTCGGTGTGCTGCTGGGCGTCGCCGATCACGTCGGCGCCAAGCGCCGGAAACTCGATCAGCTGACCTACCCGCACGGCGTCGCGTACGGCTTCGCTCAGGCGCTCGCGCTGATCCCCGGTGTCTCCCGCTCGGGGGGAACGATCACGATGGGACTCTTCCTCGGCTACGAGCGCGCAGCCGCCGCCCGCTACGCGTTCCTGCTCGCGATCCCCGCGGTGTTCGGCAGCGGCTTCTACCAGGTCTACAAGAGCTGGGACGAGCCGAACCAGCACTTCTCCTTCGGCGAGACGCTCGCGGCCACAGGCATCGCCTTCGTCGTCGCGCTCGGCGTGATCGCGTTCTTCATGAACTGGATCTCGAAGCGCAGCTTCCTGCCGTTCGTGATCTACCGGATCCTGCTCGGAACCGCGCTGCTGATCCTGCTCGGAACCGGAGTGATCAGCGCTTGAGGTCGCCGGGGCCCTCGCCGCGACGGCGCAGGTAGCGCTCGAACGCCTGCGCGATCGCGTCACCGGACGCGTCGGGCGAGTCCCAGGTGTCGCGCGTGCGCTCCAGTTGGCGGATGTACTCGGTCATGTCCTCGTCGTCAGCGGCCGCCGCGTCGATCGACGCCTCCCATGCGGCGGCATCCGTCCGAAGGCGATCGCGCGGCACGTCGACACCCGTCAGCTCCTCGAGGCGATCGAGCAGCGCGAGGGTGACCTTGGGTGAGGGCGTCGCACTCGCGACGTAATGCGGGACGCTGGCCCAGAGACTGGCCGTGGGGATGCCGGCGTTCTCGGCGAAGTGCTCGAAGACGCTGAGGATGCCGACCGGTCCCTCGTACGTCGACTTCTCCAGGGCCTGCGACTCGCGCATCTCATCGTTCTGGCTCGACGCGAAGACCGAGATCGGCCGGGTGTGCGGAACGTCCGCGAGCATCGCCCCGAGGGTGACGAGCCCCGTCACGTCGTCGCGGAGCGCGACATCGATGAACTCGGAGGCGAACGCCTGCCAGGTGCGTGCGGGCTCGACACCCGTGAGCAGCCAGAGCTCGGGGCCGGGGCCGGGATCCCGCGGACGCCACAGACCGGCCTCGGGCCAGGTGAGTCGGCGGCGCCCATCGGCATCCATCCTGGTCGCCGGACGCGTGTACTGGTAGTCGAAGTACAACTCGGGATCGACCGAGTGAACGAGGTCGTACTCGCTCATCTCGCGCAGAGCGGCGATCGCACCGCTGGCAGCCTCCCCCGCATCGTTCCAGCCATCGAAGGCCGCGATGATGATCCGTGAACCGAGAACATCCATCGTGATCTCCCTTCGATGAGTCGGACGGATATCCTTCCAGGCTAGTCGGCCCGGCAGGGCCGAGGCGGCGCCACGGCTAACATGGTTCGGTGAGCAGGAAGCCGAGCGCGGTCCTCTGGGACATGGATGGAACACTCGTCGACACCGAACCGTATTGGATGGCGGCGGAGACGGCGCTCGTCGAATCCTTCGGCGGAACGTGGACCCACGAAGATGCTCTCCAGCTCGTCGGGAACGGTCTCATCGACAGTGCGGTGATCCTCCAGCGCGCAGGTGTCGCGATGGCCGCCGAGGAGATCATCGCGCACCTGACGGATGCCGTTCAGCAGCTGTTGCGCACGGAGGGAGTGCCGTTCCGCCCCGGCGCGAGGGAGCTCCTTCAGGACCTCCGCGAGGCCGGCATCCGCACCGGCCTGGTCACGATGTCGCTGCGGCGTATGGCGCTCAGCGTGGTGGATCTCATCGGTTTCACCGCCTTCGACACGGTCGTCGCCGGAGACGATGTGACCAACCCGAAGCCGCACCCGGAGCCCTATCTGCACGCTGCCGGCCTGCTCGGCATCGACATCGCCGACGCCGTCGTCATCGAGGACTCTCCCACGGGGCTGCGCGCAGGCCTCGCCTCAGGAGCCGTGACATTGGGAGTGCCCCACATCGTCTCACTCGACGACGTCGGTGCGCACGAGCTGTGGCCCACCCTCGAAGGCCGCACGGCGACCGACCTCACCGATCTGTTCATCCGCCAGACCACTCTGACAGGAGCCACCCGATGACCGAACCCGGAGCCCAGCGCCCCAGTGGCCCCTTCCGTGAGGGAGACCGCGTGCAGCTGACCGGCCCGAAGGGGCGGCTCCACACCGTCACGCTGCGCGCCGACGGCGAACTCCACACGCACCACGGTGTGCTGCGGCACCGCGATCTCATCGGGCTGCCCGACGGCTCCGTCGTCGCGAACAGCTCGGGTCACGACTATCTCGCGCTGCGTCCCCTGCTTCGCGACTTCGCGATGTCGATGCCGCGAGGCGCGGCGATCGTCTATCCCAAGGACGCCGCGCAGATCGTGATGCAGGCAGATGTCTTCCCCGGAGCCGTCGTCGTCGAAGCCGGCGTCGGCTCGGGCGCGCTCTCACTGTCGCTGCTGCGCGCGGTCGGACCTGCGGGTCGTCTGGTGTCGTTCGAGCGGCGCGAGGACTTCGCGGAGGTCGCACGGGGCAATGTCGCGACGTTCTTCGGCGACACCCCTTCCACCTGGGAGGTCGTCGTGGGAGACCTCGCGGAGGAGCTTCCCACGCAGTTCGAACCCGGATCCGTCGACCGCGTCGTGCTCGACATGCTGGCCCCGTGGGAGTGCATGGACGTCGTCGCCGACGCTCTCACCCCTGGGGGAGTGGTGCTCTGCTACATCGCCACGGCCACGCAGCTGTCGCGTGTCGCGGAGTACATCCGCGGTACCGGCCTGTTCACGGAGCCGGACGCCTCGGAGACGATGGTGCGCGGCTGGCATGTGGAAGGTCTTGCGGTGCGTCCCGATCACCGTATGGTCGCCCACACGGGCTTCCTGCTGACGGCGCGACGTCTCGCTCCCGGTGCGATCGCACCGACGGTGAAGCGTCGTGCATCCAAGAGCAGCTATGGCGACGAAGACGTCGAGCTGTGGACGCCCGGCGCTGTCGGAGACCGCGAGATCAGCGACAAGAACCTGCGCAAGCGGGTGCGCGAGGCCGCGAAGGCGGCCGACGGCGCGCGGCAGGCCACCGCTTCGCGCGATTCGACGTCGGCGACGGAATAGACTGGAGAGCGTGCGTAAAACGTCCGCCGTTCTGGCCTCTCTCAGCCTTGCCGCCATCGCTCTGACCGGATGCTCCGCGTCGGCGAACTTCGCCGGTGCCGCGTGCGATCGCACCTCGCACGCGAACGGCATCGAGAACGCGGTGACCGTGACCGGTGAGCTCGGCGATGCGCCTGATGTCACGATCTACTCGCCCGTCGAGAACGCCGAGAGCGCGTATACCGATGTCATCGTCGGCGACGGCGCCCCGGTGGTCGACGATCAGCAGGTCATGCAGCTGCAGATGTCGATCTACAGCGGCAGCACCGGTGAGCAGGTGTTCGCGACGACCTACGAGTCCGGATCCGGAAGCCTGTCGAACATTGCGAACTGGGCCGCCGAGTCGCCCGGCATGGCCGACGTGTTCGAGTGCATCACGGGCGGCTCCCGCGTGGTCGCCTCCCTGACCCCCGAGGACTTCGGAGCAGCCTCGGCCTCGAGCGTCGGTCTCGGCGCCGACGACCGGGCGATCGTCGTGATCGACGTGCTGCAGACCTATCTCTCCAAGGCCGAGGGCTCGCTGCAGTTCAACGACGCGCGCGGTCTCCCCACAGTCGTACGCGCCCCCGATGGCACGCCCGGAGTGATCATCCCCGACGCTGACGCCCCTACCGAGCTGGTCCAGCAGACCCTCATCAAGGGCGACGGCGCGAAGGTCGACGAGACACAGGCGCTCATCCTCAACGTCACCGCCGTGGGCTGGGACGACAAGAAGGTCCAGAACACGAGCTGGGGCACGACGCCGATCCTCGATCTGCAGTCCACGGCTCCGACCGTGGCAGAAGCCCTCCTGGGTGAGACCGTCGGTTCGCAGGTTCTCGTGGTCACCCCCGCGGCCGATGGCGCGAGTGCCACCGCCTACGTCGTGGACATCCTGGGTGCTGTGACGACTCCGGGGCAGTGATGGCGGCCCGCATCCCGGCGGAGGAGCGGCTGACGAACCTCGTCGTCGCTCTGATGGCGACGGAGGTGGGGCTCACGAAGCAGCAGATCCTCGACAACGTCTCCGGATACCGCCAGCGAGCGGATGCCGGCACGAGAGCGGACGCGCTCGAGAAGATGTTCGAGCGGGACAAGGACGATCTGCGTGCCCTCGGCATCCCGGTCGAGACGATCGGCGATGCTGCCGACCCGAACGACCTGCGCGAGGCCCGCTATCGCATTCCGCAGGCGGAATACGACCTGCCCGACGACATCGAGTTCACCGCGGCGGAGCTCGCTGTTCTGCAGCTGGCCGGCAGCGTGTGGAGCGCGGAGTCCGGCTCCGGCGACGCTCAGGCTGGCGTGCGCAAGATCCGCGCGCTGGGCATCGACGGCGACGAGCCCATCATCGGTTTCGCGCCGCGCATCACCGCGCAGGATCCGTCGTTCACCGGTCTGCAGGAGGCGATCGAGAAGAGTCGCGTCGTCGGGTTCGACTACCTCAAGCCCGGGGATCCGAGCGCACGGCGCCGCCGCATCCAGCCGCTCGCTCTCGTCGACTACGAGGCGCGCTGGCACGTCTTCGGCGTAGACCTCGGAGTCCACGACGATCGGATGTTCCTGCTCAGCCGCATCGTCGGCGCCGTCACCATCACCGACGAGGAGTTCGACCCGCGGCTGCGCGAGGGTGCGGGGGAGCGCGCGATCGCCGGCCTCGAAGAGGTCGCCGCACGCAACTCCGCCCTGCTCGAGGTCACGCCGGGCACCGAGGCTGCGCTTCGGCTCGGTCGTCGCGCCACACCCGCGCCGCAGGGCATCCGAGTGCCGTTCGTCGACCTGCACATCTTGGCCGACGAGCTCGCCTCTTACGGGCCGGAGGTGCGTGTCGTCGAGCCCGAGACGCTTCGCGACGCGGTCATCCGGCGCCTGCGAGCCGTCAGCGCTGCGAACTCGGAGGCACCCGCATGAGTCGCGCGCGCAAGCCCCTGCTCGCATCCGATCGGGTGCGGCTCTATCTGACCCTCGTTCCGTACCTGCTCGAACACGGCCAGGTGTCGCTCGACGAGGCCGCCGCCGAGTTCGGCGTCTCCCGAGAGGAGATGCGACGGATGGTCGAGAAGCTGACCGTGATCGGCCTTCCGGGCGATTCCGGCTTCTGGCAGCAACCTCAGGAGATGTTCGACATCAACTGGGACCTGCTCGACGATGAGGACGTCATCGAGATCACGAACGACGTGGCTCTGCGGCGAGTCCCCCGGTTCACGGCGCGAGAGGCTGCGGCCCTGCTCGCCGGCCTGCAGATGGTCGCCGCCGTGCCGGCGGTGTCCGACACCGGTCTCGTCAGCGGACTGATCTCGAAGCTGTCGCGCGGTGCGGCGGATGCTCCGGCCGAGGTGGTCGTCGCTCCGAGCCGCGTCGACGAGGTCCGCGAGGCGGTCGCGCGCGGACTTCAGGAGGGTGTGGCGCTCTCGTTCACCTATCAGGCGCCGGATGCCGAACCCACCACACGCACGGTCGACCCGGTGCAGATCCTCATCACCAATGCGCAGTGGTACCTGCAGGGCTGGTGCCACTTGCGTCAGGCAATGCGCACGTTCCATCTCGACCGTGTCAGCGATCCGCGGCTGACCGACATCCCGATCACGCACCACGGCGAGCACGTCCCCGACGCCTTCTCGACCGACGCCGAGGACGGCGAGGTCGTGGTCCGGCTGCCGTCGCGACTCGCTCCGCTGCTCGGTGCCTTCCTCACCGCCGATAACGCCAGCGCCGACGGCGACGACGTCGTCGTGCGCCTGCGCATGGCCGATCCGCGCAGCGTGAAGCGCATCGCCGCACGGTTCGGAGGAGCGCTCGAGGTCGTCGAACCCGGTCTGGCGCGCGCTGCCGCCCGGGAATGGGCGGATGCGGGACTCGCGCTGTACCGGTACCCCGATGCGGCCGACGCCGGTTAGACTTGAGAAAACGACGAAGGAGAATCATGGGCGCTTTCGGTTGGCCACATCTGCTGATCATCCTCGCCGTCATCCTGCTGCTTTTCGGCGCGGCGAAGCTGCCGGCGCTCGCCAAGAGCCTCGGTCAGTCCGCTCGAGTCTTCAAGGGCGAGATGAAGGCGATGAAGAACGACGACACCGACGACTCGGCTGCACCGGCCGCATCTGCGTCCGCGACGGATGTTCCGCTCGCTCGTGAGGCCGACCCCGGCCAGCCGCCACGTTCCGCATAACGCGTGTCCGCGTTGGAATCCGCGGATCAGGGAACGACGCCGAGTCACGATAGCCGCATGTCGCTGTCGGCGCACCTGAGAGAGCTGCGGAAACGGCTCATGATCGCTGCTGCGGCGCTCGTGGTCGGCATGGTCATCGCCTTTATCATCACCGGGCCGATCATCGATCTGCTTTCGGTGCCGATCCACACGATCGCTGAGGAGTCCGGCCGTGAATACACGGCCCTGAACTTCACCACCGTCACGAGCGGCTTCGATCTGCGCATGCGGATCGCCTTCGCCATCGGCCTGATCATCTCCGCACCCGTGTGGCTGTGGCAGGTGTGGGCGTTCATCATGCCCGGTCTCACCAAGAAGGAAACCCAGTACACCTGGGGCTTTCTGGGGGCCGCGATCCCGCTGTTCTTCGGCGGCTGCACCGTCGCCTTCCTCGTGCTGCCGCATGTGATCGAGATCATGGCGACCTTCGTGCCTACAGGGATGGCGCAGTTCTACGACTACTCCGGCTACTACGACTTCGTGTTCAAGTTCCTTCTCGTGGTCGGAATCGCATTCGTGCTGCCGGTCTTCCTCGTCGCCTTGAACCTCGCGGGGATCGTCTCCGGTCGGGAGATCCTCAAGGGCTGGCGGATCGCAGTACTGATCTGCACCATCTTCGCCGCCGTCACGACGCCACCGGCTGACGTGTTTTCGATGCTCCTGCTCATGGTGTCGATGATCGTGCTCTACTTCGCAGCGACCTTCCTGTCGATGCTGTTCGACCGACGCAAGCGCAAGCGCGATCTGGCCGCTGGTACCATCGCCACCGACTCCGCATGAGTTCGCCGGCAGAGCGATACGCGGCCGCGCGTCAGGCATCAGAGCATCCGCACACGCGCGCGTTCGCCGCGCGTCAGAGATTCGATCTCGACGAGTTCCAGATCGCCGGCTGCCACGCCCTCGAGAACGGGAACAGCGTGCTCGTCGCCGCCCCGACGGGAGCGGGAAAGACCATCGTCGGCGAGTTCGCGATCCACCTGGCGATGCAGACGCCGAGTGACAAGGCGTTCTACACGACACCGATGAAGGCGCTCTCGAACCAGAAGTTCCGAGAGCTCGTCGACGTCTACGGGCCCGACGACGTGGGGCTGCTCACGGGCGACACGAACATCAACGGCAACGCCCGGATCGTCGTCATGACGACCGAGGTGCTGCGCAACATGATCTACGCCGACTCCCCGGCGCTGCGCGACCTGAGGTTCGTCGTCATGGACGAGGTGCACTACCTCGCCGACCGCTTCCGCGGTGCGGTGTGGGAAGAGGTCATCATCCACCTCCCGTCGCACGTGCGCCTCGTCTCGCTCAGCGCGACGGTGTCGAACGCCGAGGAGTTCGGCGACTGGTTGGACACGGTTCGCGGCGACACCGAGGTGATCGTCTCGGAGATCAGGCCGGTGCCGCTCGAACAGCATGTGCTCGTGCGCGACGATTTCCTGCCGCTGTTCGACGATCGAGCCGGCGTCGCGACGGCACAGGTGAATCAGGAGCTCGTGCGCATGCGTTCCTTCACCGGTCAACGGTTCGAGAGCAATCGGCAGGCTCAGTCGTACCGCAGCAATCGGCACGCCGGACGCCAGGCGAATCGTCCGCAGCGCGGGGGGCATCGTCCGAACGCCCGACGCATCGAGCGGATGGACCGGCCCGACGTCGTGCATCTGCTGGACGGAGCGAATCTGCTCCCCGCGATCTTCTTCATCTTCAGCCGAGTCGGCTGCGATGCCGCAGTCCAGCAGGTGCGGCGCTCCGGTCTGCGTCTGACCTCGACGGAAGAGCGCGCCGAGATCCGTGCCATCGTCGAGGATCGCACCCGCTCGCTGCAGGATGAGGATCTCGGTGTTCTCGGCTACTGGGAGTGGCTGGAGAATCTCGAACGCGGCGTCGCCGCGCATCACGCAGGGCTCCTCCCTGCTTTCAAAGAGGTCGTCGAAGAGCTGTTCCAGCGCAAACTGGTCAAGGTCGTCTTCGCGACGGAGACGCTCGCGCTCGGCATCAACATGCCGGCTCGCACGGTCGTTCTCGAGAAGATGGAGAAGTTCAACGGCGAGGCCAGAGTCGCCATCACGTCGGGGGAGTACACCCAGCTCACGGGTCGGGCGGGACGCCGTGGCATCGACGTCGAGGGCCACGCCGTCGTCCAATGGACCGAGGGCATGGATCCGCAGGCGGTCGCCGCTCTCGCGTCGCGTCGCACCTACCCGCTCAACTCGAGTTTCCGCCCGACCTACAACATGGCGGTCAACCTCATCGATCTCTTCGGTCGCGAGCGTGCGCGACAGATCCTCGAGTCGTCCTTCGCCCAGTTCCAGGCCGACCGGGCGGTCGTCGGGCTCGCGCGTCAGGTCCGGGAAGCGGATGCCTCGCTCGAGGGCTATCTCGCGTCCATGCAGTGCGACCACGGTGACTTCGCCGAGTACTCGGCCATCCGCCGTGAGCTGAGCGACCTCGAGAAGAAGAACCGACAGGACTCCCAGGCCCCAAGGGCGGCCCGCGACAAGCGCATGAAGCGGATCCAGTCGCTGCGTACCCAGATGCAGCGGCACGGCTGCCATCGCTGTCCCGATCGTGAGGCGCACGCCCGCTGGGCAGAGCGTTACTGGAAGCTGAAGCGTCAGACCGACCGCATCCGCCGTCAGATCGAGACCCGGACGGGTACGGTCGCGCGCGTGTTCGACCGGGTCGTGGAGGTGCTCGAGACGCTGGACTACCTGCAGCGCGGGGACGACGACGCCGGCGGGGGACTGCGGCTGACGGATGCCGGACGCACGATGCGCCGCATCTACGGAGAGCGTGACCTCCTCGTGGCGGAGAGCCTGCGTCAAGGGTTGTGGCGGAATCTCGATGCGCCGTCTCTCGCCGCCATGGCGTGCTGTCTGGTGTACGAACCGCGTAGGGACGAGGCGAACTCCGGAGAGCGGAACCTGCCGCGCGGGGCGTTCCGGATCGCCTATCAGAAGACGTCCACGCTGTGGGCGGAGCTCGACGACCTCGAGAAGGACCACCAGCTTCCGGGTTCTGAGCCGCTGGCCTCCGGCCTGGCGGGCGCAATGCACTCATGGGCGCGCGGCGGGATGCTCGATCGCGTGCTCGTGGATGCCGACATGGCGGCCGGCGACTTCGTTCGCTGGACGAAGCAGACCATCGACCTGCTCGATCAGTTGTCGATCGTCGCCGAAGACGCGACCCTGGCCCGTACCGCTCGGCAGGCTCTCGACGGCGTTCGTCGAGGCATCGTCGCCTACTCATCGATGTGAGGATGCGCACGATGTCGCACAGTCCCGCGCGCCCGCGCCCGCTCGTCCCGTTGTGGGCGGCGATGCCGGCAGCGGCGGCATCCGGTCTGATGATGGCGCTCGCCTACCCCGGCGCCGCGGTGTGGATCCTCGCGTTCCCCGCGGTCGCACTGCTGTTGCTCACACTGATCGGTCGCCGGGCCGGGGGCGCGCTTCTCGTCGGCGCGGTGTACGGGCTGATCATGTTCGGCATCCTGGTCTCCTTCACGTCGCGCTATCTCGGTCCGATCCCGTGGGCGGCGCTGACGGTGGTCGAAGGCGGTCTCACGGCGGTCGCCCTGATACTCACGACACTGGCCTACCGGTGGCTCCCGAAGGCGTTCCCCGGAACGACCGCACGTCTGGTCCTCCTCCCGGCGATCGTCGCCGCGATCTGGATCGGCCGGGAGCTGTTCATCGGCAATTGGCCGTACGGCGGCTTCCCGTGGGCACGGATCGGCATGACGCAGGCTGAGAGTCCGTTGGCTCCGGTCAGCTCCTGGATCGGCGTCACCGGGCTCGGCTTCGTCATGGTGATGCTCGTGGCGGTGATCATCGAGACGACGCGGATGCGCATGTGGCGGAGGCCGCTACGGCTCATCGTCCCGGTCGCGCTGACCGCCGTGCTGCTGTTCACACCTCTGTTCCCCACCACCGCGAACGGTTCGATGCGCATCGCCGCGGTGCAGGGCAACGGTCCGAACGGGTACTTCGATCAACGGGAGGCGTTCTCTCTCATCGACGCGCAGACCGAGGCGACGGAAGCTCTCTACGGTGAGGACGTCGATCTGCTGGTCTGGCCCGAGGGTTCGATCGATGCCGATCCGTTCGAATACGACACCGTCGCACGACGGATGACCCAGGTCGCGAACCGGATCGATGCACCCCTGCTCGCGAACACGGCCACCGGTCGCGGAGACCTCTTCTTCAACACCTCGATGCTGTGGCAGCAGGACGGCACGGCCGAGCAGATCCACGACAAGCGTCATCCGGTGCCGTTCGGCGAATACGTCCCGGACCGGGAGTTCTACAACGCGCTCGCCCCCGACCTGATCGGGCTCATCGGCCGCGAGTACACGCCGGGCGAGAACCCTCCCATCGTCGATGTGGACGGCATCGCCGTCGGCCTTGCGATCTGCTTCGACGTCATCTACGACGACCTCGTCCACGAGAGCATCGAGGAGGGGGCGCAGGTGCTCGTGTTCCAGACGAACAACGCCGACTTCCGAGGCACCGACGAGAATCTGCAGCAGCTCGCGTTCGCGCGCATGCGGGCGATCGAGACGGGCCGCAGCGTCGTGAACATCTCGACAGTCGGCACCAGCCAGATCATCCGCGCCGACGGATCGACCGTCACGAGCCTGGACGCGGACGAGGCCGGTGCGATGCTCGAAGATGTCGAACTCCGCACCGGCCTCACAGCGGGTGTGGTCCTGACCCCGTGGAT
Source organism: Microbacterium sp. ZW T5_45 (assembly GCF_044987415.1). Lineage (NCBI taxonomy): Bacteria > Bacillati > Actinomycetota > Actinomycetes > Micrococcales > Microbacteriaceae > Microbacterium > Microbacterium sp. ZW T5_45. The sequence continues at coordinate 44,615 of NZ_JBJDRJ010000010.1, forward strand.
CCAGCAGCTGCTGCTCTGGGGCGGACTGGGCGCGCTTCTGATCGGGTGGTGGCGCGCCCGGGGGCGTTAGGCGCCGATCTTGTGGCGCGTGGGGTCTTCGCCGGCTCCCCGGCGGCTGCGGATGAACGCCAGGCGTTCCTCGAGCAGCTCTTCGAGCTCCGCACGGGTGCGGCGCTCCATGAGCATGTCCCAGTGCGTGCGGGCGGCCTTCTGATCGGTCGCCTCGAGCGTGACGGCCTGGCCGTCGACGTTCAGTCGGGCCTCGGCACCGCATGTGCGGCACTCCCAGGTCTGGGGCGGTTCGGCGTCGGCCGCGAACATCAGGTTCGTGACGTGGCCGCACGCGTCACAGGTATAGGTGGTTTCACGGCGCTCCATGAAAACGACGCCCTCTTCGCTCTGTAGGCTCTGGGCGCCGAGTCGGATGCCGCGCAGGCTGCGATCTGCCATTGTGTGGTCCTCTCGTCGCTGTCAGGTATAACGCTCCAGGCTGTGCGCTTCATCCACAGCGGCGGATTCCCCGTGGGATTCACAGCGGAATCCCAGCGCGAACGTGTCAGACGGGGCGCAGTACCCGGATCGCCTCGTCGGCGCGGTCGGAGACGATTCCGTCCGCGCCGGCGGAGATGATCCGTTCCATGTCGTCGGGCTCGTTGATCGTCCACACATGGACCTCGACCCCGAGCGACCGGCAGACGCGCAGAAGCGCAGGAGTGAGCACGCGGATGACGCCCTGCCTCTCGGGTACCTGCAGTGCGTCGATATCACGCAGAACCGCGGCAGGGGAGAGGCGGAGGGTAGTGAGCGCGAGGACCGCGGCGATGGTACGGCTCCCCGCGGAGGTGGCGGGACGGATCTCGGAACCTGCCGCCAGTACCGCGTCGACGGCACGTCGGCGGCGCGAATCCGAGAAGCTCGTCACGAGCACGCGGTGTGCGTGCGGAGCGATGATCGACCCCACGGGCTCTGCCGCGGCATCCGTCTTCACGTCGATGTTGAACCGGATCGTGGGGAACGTCTCCAGCGCCTCGCGGACGGTCAGAAGCCCACCGTGGTCGGCGAAGATGCTCCGCAGTTCTTTCGTCGTCACCGCTGCGACCTCGCGCCCATCGTCCACGAGACGCTCGAGCGTCTCATCGTGGAAGAGCACGACGTCGCCATCGGCGGTGACCCGACAATCGGTCTCGATGTACTCCGCGCCCGCCGCGTGTGCGGCGGCGAACGCGACCGCGGTGTTCTCCCAGACCCCCGACTCCTCACCCTCCGCGGTGACGAGCCCTCGATGCGCGAGGACCCGCGGACGCTGCGCCTTCTCGAAGTACGGGTGAGTCACGCGCCGGGGGTGCCGGTCGGCGGCTGGCCGGGCTTCGGAGCGAACGCCGAGCCGATGCCCTTCAGCGCCTCGGTCAGCTCACTCGGGATGATCCACAACTTGTTGGACTGGCCTTCGCTGATCTTGGGGAGCATCTGGAGGTACTGATAGGCGAGGAGCTTGTCATCCGGGCGTCCCTGATGGATCGCAGTGAACACGTTCTGGATTGCCTCGGCCTCACCCTGCGCACGCAGGACGGCCGCCTGCTTGTCGCCTTCGGCCTGCAGGATCGCCGCCTGTCGCTGACCCTCGGCCTCGAGGATCTGCGACTGCTTGGAGCCCTCCGCGGTGAGGATGGCAGCCCGGCGGTCGCGCTCGGCACGCATCTGCTTCTCCATGGAGTCCTGGATGGAGACGGGCGGGTCGATCGCCTTCAGCTCGACGCGTCCGACGCGGATGCCCCATTTGCCGGTGGCCTCGTCGAGCACGACGCGCAGCTGGCCGTTGATGTTGTCGCGGCTCGTCAGCGCCTCCTCGAGGTTCAGCCCGCCGACGACGTTGCGGAGGGTCGTCGTCGTGAGCTGCTCGACCGCGCCGAGGTAGTTCGCGATCTCGTAGGTCGCTGCTCTGGCGTCGGTGACCTGGAAGTAGACGACCGTGTCGATCGAGACCACGAGGTTGTCCTCGGTGATCACGGGCTGGGGAGGGAAGGAGACCACCTGTTCGCGCATGTCGATGAGCGGTCGCAGACGATCGATGAACGGCACCAGGATGTTCAGACCCGGCATGAGGGTCTTGTGGTAGCGGCCGAGGCGCTCGACGACGCCTGCCGTCGCCTGCGGGATGATCCGGATCGACCGCGCGATCGTCACCACGACGAAGATGACGATCACCGCGAGGAGGATCCACACGATCACCGAACCTATGGACAGTGCGCCGTTCATGATCTGCTCCTAGTCGTTGACGGGACGGACGATGGCGGTGGCGCCGTTGATCTCGCTGACCGCGACGTGCGATCCGCGCGGGATCGCGACGGGTGCTGCGCTGCGTGCCGTCCAGGTGTCGCCGTTGCTGAGTTTGACCTGCCCGGAGACCCGGGTGATGTCGTCGAGCGCCAGGCCGCGCAGATCGATCAGTGCTTCGACGTTCGACTTCGTCGGGTCCTCGCCGCGCCGGAGCCGTTTCAGGAGAGGCGGGCGAAGGAAGAAGATGAAGATACCTGCGGCGGCTGCCGCGATGAGGACCTGCAGCCAGATCGGGATGCCGAGGAGATCCGTGACGAGACCGACGGCGGCGCCGAGGCTCAGCATCAGGAAGGTGAAGTCGAGCGTCAGCATCTCGATCACGAGGAACGCGGCGATGAGGACGAGCCATCCGATCCACGCCCACTGATCGATGAACGTGAGGAATGTCGTGAAGTCGTCCATGAGGCCCTCCCTAGCCGTCAACCTACCACGCAGGGACGACGCGGACCCGGCTCTGCGAAGGCCCGTTGGTAGGCTGGGAAGGCCGCGTGATCGCGGCTTTCACGCATCATGAGGAGTCACCTGTGTCCGACGTTCTTCCTGCTGGTTCTCTCGACGGCAAGGTCGCTCTTGTCACCGGTTCGTCACGGGGGATCGGCGCCGACACGGTGCGGTACTTCGCCGAGGCCGGCGCCGACGTCGTCATCAACTTCCGCAACAAGGCGCCGCGCGCCGAGAAGCTCGCGAACGAACTGCGCGAGCTCGGCCGGCGTGTGCTCGTCGTCGGTGCCGACCTGACCGACCCGGAGTCGGTCGCGGGGATGTTCGCCCAGGTCGAGGCCGAGTTCGGCCGCCTCGACGTGCTCGTGCTGAACGCCTCCGGCGGCATGGAGTCCGGGATGGCCGAGGACTACGCGCTCACCCTGAACCGCGATGCGCAGCTCAACGTCCTGAACGCGGCGACGCCGCTGCTCGGAGACGGGGCGCGGGTCGTCTTCGTCACGAGCCATCAGGCGCACTTCATCCGCACCACGCCCACCATGCCCGAGTACTTGCCGGTCGCCCTTTCGAAGCGCGCCGGTGAGGATGCTCTTCGCGAACTGATCCCGGGTCTCGCCGAGAAGGGCGTCGGCTTCACCGTGGTCTCCGGCGACATGATCGAGGGCACCATCACCGCGACGCTCCTCGAGCGCGCGAACCCCGGCGCGATCTCCGAGCGCCGCGAGTCGGCAGGCAAGCTCTACAACGTGTCGGAGTTCGCCGCCGAGGTCGCACAGGCCGCGATCGACCCGGTGCCGGCGGACAACACGCGCCTGGTCGGCGATGTGAGCGGCTTCGCCTCCGAGTGAGACTGCCTCCCTGCACGAGGCCGACTTTCTGACTGAGACCGAGAACTCTGCGTGAGTCGGATGCCCGCAGCATCCGACTCACGCAGGATCGACGGTCTCACGTGCGTGAAGGGACCTCAGGCGACGGCTGCCTTCGCCTCCTTGCCGAGCGTGATGGCGCGGATGATCTGCACGAGACCGAGCACGACGAGCGACGCGCCGAGGAAGACCCACAGCACGATCCCCGCCGCGAGGACGTTGAACAGCACATAGACGCCGGCGATGATGCTGAGGATCGCGTAGAGCAGCGTCCAGGTGCGAGAGCCGTCCTTCCCGAGCAGCGTGAGCGACACGACTCCGTCGACCAGCCAGCTGATGCCGATGAAGACGACCGTGATGACGGCGAGCGTGACGGCCGCCTCGCTCAGGTTGGCGAAGGCGATGACGGCAGCGATGACGTAGAGCACGCCGAGCACGATGTGGCCGACTCGGGCCCATCCTCCCTTCGCGCGGGAGAAGATGCCGAGACCGATGTACACGATGCCGGCGACGACGAGGTACGCCGCGAAGATCCAGGTGACGACGATCGCGGTCTTCAGCGGCCAGGCGAGAAGGATGATGCCCGCGATGAGCGAGACCGCACCGGACACCGCGAGCGAGGTGCGGATGGCGGAGAAGGCGGATGCGAGCGGCGTGGGGGTGTCGGACATGATGGCCCTTTCTGGGAGGATCCTGCGACGGATGCCCCTCACAGTAGCGAGGACCGACATCGAGTGGCATATGGATATACCAAATTCTGCATCGTGCCGTCATCCGCCGAGATGAGACGACATGGGATGATCGGTCGGTGATGTCCGCCGACGACGCAAGGCTGCGCGAACTCGTTCTCATGCGCCGGGTGAGGGATCGTATCGATCGGGAGTACGCGAAGCCCCTCGATGTCGAGTCACTCGCCGCGGGGGTGCACCTCTCCGCCGGACATCTGAGCCGGCGGTTCCGCGAGACCTACGGCGAGTCTCCGTACTCCTATCTGATGACCCGGCGGATCGAACGCGCCATGACCCTGCTGCGCCGCGGTGATCTCAGCGTCACAGAGGTGTGCTTCGAAGTCGGGTGCTCCTCGCTGGGCACGTTCAGCACGCGATTCACGGAGCTGGTCGGTGTCCCACCCCGCGTGTACCGTGAGCGTGCAGCCGATCTGGACGGCATCCCGCCATTCCAGGTGAAGCTCGTGACCAGACCGATCAGGAATCGAGAAGCGCCCCGCAGCGGGGCGAACCTAGGGTGAGCAGCATGAAGATCAGCATCCACTACGCGTTCCTTCCGCACACCGACGCCGACGAGGCTCTCGGGTTCTACCGCGATGCCCTCGGATTCGAGGTGCGCGGCGATGTCGGCTACGAGGGGCTCCGCTGGCTCACCGTGGGTCCCGAGGGGCAGCCGGAGACCTCGATCGTGCTGCATCCGCCGGCAACGGACCCCGGCCTCACCGACGACGAGCGCCGTACGATCCACGAGTTGATCGCCAAGGGCAGCTATGGCGCGCTGACGCTGGCGAGCGACGACCTCGACGCTCTCTTCGAGCGTCTCGTCTCCGCCGGTGCCGACGTCGTCCAAGAACCGATGGATCAGCCGTACGGCGTGCGAGACTGCGCCTTCCGCGACCCCGCTGGCAATCTGCTCCGTATCAACCAGGCCGCCTGACGGCTCCGACAGAAGGACGTCGATGACTGCTGCACACCCCGCCGACACCCACGACCTCATCCGCGTGCAGGGCGCGCGAGAGAACAACCTCAAGGATGTGAGCGTCGACATCCCCAAACGACGGCTCACCGTGTTCACCGGAGTGTCGGGCTCCGGCAAGAGCTCGCTGGTCTTCGACACGATCGCCGCCGAGTCGCGACGGATGATCGACGAGACCTACAGCGCCTTCGTGCAGGGCTTCATGCCGTCCGTTCCGCGACCCGACGTCGACGTCCTCGAGGGGTTGACGACCGCGATCATCGTGGATCAGGAGCGTCTCGGCGCCAACCCGCGATCGACCGTCGGCACCGTCACCGACGCGAACGCCATGCTGCGCATCCTGTTCTCGAAACTCGGTCAGCCGTTCATCGGCGGGCCGACCGCGTTCTCGTTCAACATCCCCACGCAGAAGGCCAGCGGCGTGATGACCGGTCCGGGCGGAGAGAAGAAGATCGTCAAGGACGCGATCTACCTCGGCGGGATGTGCCCGCGCTGCGAGGGCAGGGGAGCGGTGTCCGATCTCGATCTCTCGCAGATCGTCGACGAATCCAAGTCGCTCGACGAGGGCGCGATCATGGTGCCGGGGTACACCGCCGACGGCTGGATGGTGAAGGGCTTCTCGCAGTCGGGGTTCTATCCGGGTGACAAGCCGATCTCGCAGTTCACCGAGAAGCAGCGGCAGTTGTTCCTCTACGGCGAGGTCACGAAGGTCAAGATCTCCGGCATCAACATGACCTACGAAGGACTCATCCCCAAGATCACCAAGTCGATGCTGTCGAAGGATCTCGACGCCCTTCAGCCTCACGTGCGGGCTTTCGTCGAGCGGGTGGCGACGTTCGCGGTGTGTCCGGAATGCGATGGCACGAGACTCACCGAGGGTGCACGGTCATCGAAGATCGACGGCGTGAGCATCGCTGACGCGTGCCGCATGCAGGTCACCGATCTCGCGGCGTGGGTGCGCGGCCTCGATCTTCCCGGTGCCGCTCCGCTGCTCGAGGCGCTCCGGTCGAACCTCGATGCGTTCGTCACGCTCGGCCTCGGCTATCTGTCGCTCGAACGTCCATCGGGCACGCTGTCCGGAGGAGAGGCGCAGCGCATCAAGATGCTGCGTCACCTCGGCTCGTCACTGACCGACGTCACGTACGTGTTCGATGAGCCGACGATCGGTCTGCACCCGCACGACATCCAGAGGATGAACACGCTGCTCCTGCAGCTCCGCGACAAGGGCAACACGGTTCTCGTCGTCGAGCACAAGCCCGAGACGATCGCGGTCGCTGATCGCGTGATCGATCTCGGACCGGGTGCCGGCAGCGCGGGAGGAGAGATCTGCTTCGAGGGAACCGTCGATGCCCTCAAGGCCAGCGGAACCCGCACGGGCACGCACCTCGATGATCGGGCGTCGCTGAAGGATGCCGTGCGCACCGGTTCCGGCGCGATCGAGGTGCGCGGCGCCACGACGAACAATCTCGTCGACGTCGACGTCGACATCCCGAAGGGGGTGCTCACCGTTGTGACGGGCGTGGCGGGGTCGGGAAAGAGCTCGCTGATCCACGGTTCGGTGTCGTCGCTCGACGGCGTCGTGTCGATCGATCAGAGCGCGATCAAGGGTTCGCGGCGCAGCAATCCCGCGACCTACACGGGCATGCTGGAGCCGATCCGCAAGGCCTTCGCGAAGGCGAACGGCGTCAAGCCGGCGCTGTTCAGCGCGAATTCGGAGGGTGCCTGCCCCACCTGCAAGGGGGCCGGCGTCATCATCACCGAGCTCGGCTTCATGGACACGATCGAGACGCCGTGCGAAGACTGTGGCGGGAAGCGATTCCAGGCCGCGGTCCTCGAGTACAAGCTCGGCGGCAAGGACATCACGGAGGTTCTTGATCTACCGGTCTCGGAGGCTCACGCGTTCTTCTCCGACGGTGAGGCCAAGCTGCCGGCGGCGGCCGCGATCCTGCGCCGCCTGGAGGACGTCGGTCTGGGCTACCTCTCGCTGGGGCAGCCGCTGTCGACCCTGTCGGGCGGCGAGCGGCAGCGGATCAAGCTCGCGATCCAGATGGGGGAGAAGGGCGAGGTGTACGTGCTCGATGAGCCCACCACTGGCCTTCATCTGGCGGACGTCGACAACATCCTGGGGCTGCTCGACCGGCTCGTCGAGTCCGGCAAGACCGTGATCGTCATCGAGCACCACCAGGCGGTGATGGCGCATGCCGACTGGATCATCGACGTGGGTCCCGGTGCGGGCCATGATGGCGGTCGTGTGGTGTTCGAGGGGACACCCGCAGATCTCGTCGCCGGGAGATCGACACTGACGGGGGAGCACCTCGCAGCGTATGTGGGTGCGTGACGACGAACATGACCCGCCTCGAACCTGCCCCGACCGCAGTCGACATATGCGCTAGCATCCGACGATGAGGATTCACGGGGGGATCTGGATCATGGGGGTCGCTGTGGCGGCCACCGTCCTCGTCGGTTGCGCGTCAGGATCGATCGCAGCGCCGGCGGCCACGACAGACGAAGAGGCAGCGGCCCCATCACCGAGCCCGGAGGCGATATCCACGATCTCGCCGGCGGAGGCCGAGGCGCGGGCACGGGCGGAGGAATGGATCGAGACGACTCCCGTGCCCGAGGGGACGACCCGAACGGATGCGGCCTCGAGCGGTGGCAGTTTCAGCTCGTACCAGGAGTGGGTGTGCTCGCCGACGATGACGGCATCCGCGTACTGGACCGTCCCTGGCATGACGCCCGTCGAGGTCTTCAACTGGATGCTCGAGAACCCGACGCCGGGTCTGACAGCGACACATGCTCAGCCGGAGCCGCTCGACGCCGGATACGAGAACTTCACACGGGGCTTTCTGCCGTCGGTGGATGCGCAGCAAGGTGTGGTGGTCACCTTCGTCGCGATACCGGACGGAACCGCGCTGCGGGCGGAGAGCGGCGCCATAACCACGGATGCGACGTGCCCGACCCCGCCGGGAGGCGGGGCGTGGGGACGCCCAGGTGAAGGCTGAGCTGACGGCCGAGACGGGGCGGCCGCGGGTCTTCCCGCGGATCGTCGCGGTGGTCCTCGCTGCGGCCGTCGGACTCCTGCTGGTCGTCCTCACTGTCGAGCAGGTGTCGGCTGGTGCGGCGACCGTGCTGCTCGGCCCGTTCGATGGACACGCTCTGATCGTCGGCTGCACCCTTCTCGGCACGATCGCGGCGACGATCGGGGTGTGGCTGTCGGGATCTCTTCTTTCCGTCCGCATTCTCGCCCTTCTTCTCGGAGTCGCAGCGAGCGCGTTCTCGGCGCTCGGCGCGTTCGTCCTCTCGGATACGAGCGTCACAACGATCGAGGTGAATGGATGCGATACCGGATATGTCGTGGTCGAGCGCTCCTTCCTGTTCCTGTCGACTGGCACGATCTACCGGCCCGATGGCCCATTCATCGTCGTCGCCGCGGGGCGATCTTCGGGTGACGACGGGTACATGCCTTTCGCTGCGGGCACCTATGCCGTGACGAGGGTGGGCGATGACTGGCAGATCGACTACGCGATCGAATCGGGACGCGCGGCAGCGGACACGTCGTCGCTGCCAGTGCTTGCTGGCCATGAGTGCACGACGGCCTCGTCTGGCGAGGGTGGCTGGGATCCTCCCCCCACACCCACACCCACACCCACACCGACACGAGCGGTCGTACGTCAAGACCAGATCGTGGACGCCGTTCGAACGATGATCGCCGCATCGTTCGACGCAGCCGGGGGAGAGGTACGCGACGCGACAGGCAACGAGCTGGATGCTGCGACGCTGTCGGTGCCCCTCGCGCCGTGCGACGTTCCGGGTACCGAGCGCGCCGAGGTATCTCTGCAGTTCGCGACCGCGGACAACGCCCGATCGCTGACGCGCATCCTGGAGGCGTGGGACGACGCGGGGTACCTCCCGGACCGCGCGATGCAGTCGGACATCCGCTACAGCGAGACCCTGCCGGTCGCACAGATGACGATACGAGACAGGACGACGATCGACGGACTGCTGCACATGACGATCACCTCTGCGTGCGCCGTATCACCGGGGGAGTGAACTGCTCACTCCCGTCGAGCGACGATCGTGAAGGTGCAGGGGATCAGGTCGCGTTCTCCTTCGGGCCAGGCGTAGCCGCGCGGCACTTCGATCATGCGCTCGCTGAACCGCCACGGAAGTGTGCGGCCCTCGTCGAAGTGGACGATCCGGAGCCCCGCGCGCAGGAGTGCCCCGATGATCTCGGACAGCGGGTGCGGGAACTCGTAGGTCCGTGGATTCGCGACTGTGCCGTCACCGGCGTAGGTCGACGCGTCGTCCCACCGCAGTGCCTTCCCATCGCCGAAGTACGGGTAGCGCGTGACGATTCCGTCTGCATTCTCATCGAGAGCATGCAGCGCCGGATGCCCGTCGCGGATGAAGAACGTTCCGCCCGCCCGGAGCAGTCCATGGATCTGAGTCGCCCAGCGATCGAGATCGTTCAGCCAGGTGATCGTGCCGATGCTGGTGTAGACGACGTCGAAGTCTCCGTCGACGGCTGTTCGCGCGTCGAGAACGTCCGTCTGCACCCATCGAGCGTCGATCCCCGCGCGACGAGCGAGGGACTCCGCCGCGGCCAGGGCAGACGCAGAGAAGTCGACCCCGGTCACTCGCGCACCGGCGCGGGCGAGCGAGACGGTGTCCGTGCCGATATGGCACTGCAGGTGGCAGAGGTCGAGTCCGTGGAGCCCATCGGCGCCGAGAATGGACTCGAGCACCGGAAGGTCGTCGCAGATGACATCGCTCAGGTGCTCGGGATCGTCGAACGCGTCGAGTCCGTACGCCGCCTCATGCAGCGGTACGCGATCCTCCCAGTTCGCATGGTTCGCGTCTCGCGCGTCGGTCCAGTCGATCTTCACGTTCACACCATCCACGGGGAGATCCTACGGCTCGATCCGTTCGGAGCCGGCAACGGACTCAGAGCTTCACGGGAAAGAGCTCCGTGCGCGCGACGACGCGATCGCGTTCCTCCGCGAGAGCTGTCCTGCGTGGATCGGCGAGGAATCCGTCGAGCCCTGCGCGGTCGTCGAATCGGTACAACTGAACCTCATGGGGAGCGCCTTCGGCGCCATCCGAGACCGCCCGCTGCAGGATCGTCGCACCGTGATCGGCGAGCAGTTCGATGACGTCGTCCTCATACGCCGCCATCTCCGCCTGGAGTCCGTCGCGGGCCCAGAGCAGACAGCAGAGCGTCACGACGCCTGATATATCGGACGTTCGGGCGGACTGGAGCCGGCCGAGGAGGTCGGCCGGGAAACCTGCGATGATCGCGGCGACGGATGCGGCGGACTCACCGTGGTCGTTCACGATCGTCGGATCGGCTCCTGCATCGAGAAGCGCCGTGAGAACATCGTGCGCTCCCGACGGTGCCAGCACGGCGACGAAGGCGGCGGTTCGTCCGACAGCATCACGTCGATCGACAGGCGCGCCTGCGGAGATGAGCTCTCGGGCGATGGCGAGGTCGGCGTGCTGAGCTGCGAGGTGCAATGGAGTCCAACCGTTTCGCAACGGAGCGACCGATGGATCTGCACCGATGCGCAGAAGTCGTCGAACCTCATGGAGGTCACGGGCATTCGTCGCGCGGTACAGTTCGCCAGCATCCGTATCCGTCATGGAGACACGCTAACAACCGGTGCGTCTGATCTGAGGGTCGTAGGAATAACCGATAATGCACATTATGTCAGGTTGACGCGAAACCAGGGCTCCCCAACGGAATCCGTCACTTCGCTCTCTGAGTACCGATGGCGGTCTCCAGCCGTCGCGCGAGCACTCGCACCTCGTTCTCCTTCCAGGTGAGCAGACGTCGCCCGTCATCGGATGTCGGCACCACCGGCAACTCGACGAGACCATCGGCCGTCGAGATCGTGAAGACGATGGCCGGCATCGTCTGGCGATGCGCCCACCCCTTCGAGGTCGTCTCCCGCACCGTGAGCGCGACGACGCTGGATGCGGGTAGATCCCATACGACCGCAGGCCGCCGCACGTCGGCGAACTCGATGCGCCCCTCCCGCACGCTGACAGTGAAGGCCCAGGGCAGAGGCGGCCCACCCATGTGGAGCACCGCGGCGGTGGTCGTCGAGAAACGGACCGCCTGGATGGATGCCAGCTCATTCGTCATGCCACCGCTGCTCCCCCGCCGTTCGTCACCTCACGGTATCCGATTCACACTTCTCGCGATGTGTCACCCCCTTGTTCGGCGAGAAACGACGTGCGAGCGTGGGTATGTCGGGAGAGTTCGGGAGCCACAATTGGCGCCGGGGAACAGCCCTCCTCCGGATGCACGCAGATCGCGGTGCACACAGGAACGGGGCTTTCTCATGGGTACTCTCGCATACGGCAGTTCTGGCGGACGCCTCTACGTGGAGGATCGCGCACTCAGCCATCTCAAGATCGTCATGGCCACCAAGCTCCGGCGCAACGAGAGCTTCACGCTCTCCTGGAGGCAGTTCGACGGCTCCGGACGGGAGACGCTCTGGATCCATCCCTCGATCCCCCTGCGCTTCACGTTCGAAGAGGTGGATGCTCCGTCGCTCAACGTCCGGTGGATCGAGGAGATGATGTACTCCGCGAATTCGACCGGGGGGATCGTCCTCACCGAGGAGAACATCGCCGCCTGACGCTGCGGAGCGCGAGCCGACTCCTCCCCGAGGAGTACCGTTGAATCGTGCAACAGCAGTCCGTGTCCCCCACTTCGTCTCCGGGATGGCGGGCGTGGCTCATCTGGTCGGTCGGTGTCGCCGCCTACATGCTGGCGATCACGAACCGCACCTCCCTGGGGGCCGTCGGCGTCGAAGCCGCTGATCGTTTCGACGCGGATGCCTCGACACTCGCCCTTTTCGCCGTCGTCCAGCTCGCCGTCTACGGCGGCATGCAGATCCCGATCGGCGTCCTGCTGGACAAGTACGGATCCCGCCCGGTCATGACGGTCGGCATGATCCTGATGGCGGCGGGCCAGCTCACCATGGCCCTCTCCCCCAGCATCGGCATCGCGATCCTCGCCCGCATCCTGCTCGGCGCCGGCGACGCGGCCATCTTCCCCGCCGTGCTCCGACTCGTCGCCACCTGGTTCCCCGCACAGCGCGGGCCGCTGATGGTGCAGTTCACCGGCATCCTCGGCCAAGCCGGGCAGCTGGTAGCGCTGGTGCCCCTCGCCGCGTTCCTGCACGCGACCAGTTGGACCGTCACCTTCGGCAGCATCGCCGGGCTCGGCGTGCTCTTCACGATCCTGGTGTACGTGCTCATCCGGAACCACCCACCGGAGCGCGGCGCCGACATCACGGTGAACACCGACACCGGCGTCATCCGTGTCGTGACATCCTCGATCGACACCGGGGTCGGCATCCGAGCGGCGTGGGCGCACCCGGGAACCCGGCTCGCCTTCTGGTCGCACTTCACGACGCCGTTCGCAGGAACCGCCTTCGTCCTGCTCTGGGGGATGCCGTTCCTCACCGCCGGCGAGGGCCTCGACGCCGCCCACGCCGCGGCGATCATCTCGGTCTACGTGGTCGCGGGAATGGCGCTCGGCCCGATCATCGGCGACCTGTCGCGTCGACTGCCCAATCATCGCTCACTCGCGCTCGTGCTCCCGGCGGTCGGCGTGCAGATGGTGGCCTGGATCGCGGTGATCGCCGTCCCCGGCACCGCGCCGGACTGGATGCTCTATGTGCTCGCCGTCGCCCTCGGAACGGGCGGCCCGGCCTCGATGATCGCCTTCGACCACGCTCGCACGCATAATCCCTCGCAGCGACTGAGCACGGCGACGGGCGTGACGAACGCCGGCGGATTCATCGCCGCGCTGATCGCGATCTTCCTCATCGGCCTCGCCCTCGACATCCAGGGGGCGGGTACACCCTCCACCTATTCGCTCGAGGCGTTCCGGATCGCATTCCTCGCGCCGATCCCGCTGTGGGTGATCGGCGTCGTGTTCATCGTGATCGAGCGCAAGCGCACGCGCATCCGCATCGGGATGGATCCCGAGCGCAAGCGCTGAGTGCCCGAGATCAACGGAGCAGGTGCTGGAAGGTCTCGATGATCAGTTCGAGGCTGACCCGCTCCGGCACCTCGGTGTCCCCCGCCTCGAACTCCGCGAGCTCGATCCCCTTGACCGCACCCGACGGCAGAGCCGCGAAGATCGACGCGACCTCGTGCGGCAGCATGCCTTCGGACACGCGATAAGCAGCGGGGATGTAGCCCGGCTCGAGGACGTCCCAGTCGACATGGATCCAGACCGGTCGTCCATCGATGAGGTCGAGGAGCCGAGCAGGGGTGCTCTCGGCAGGCGGCAGCACCGTCACCCCCGCCTCGGAGAGAAGCTCTCCCTCAGCCTCGTCGATGTCCCGTCCTCCGACGACGATCACCTGTCGTGGATCGATGCCGGCTCCGTGCCCGCTGTCCCACAGTCCGCAGGCTGCCGCGAGCACCATGCCGCCGAGGTAGCCGGAATCGGTCGTCTGCGGCGTGTTGAAGTCTCCGTGCGCGTCGATCCAGAGCACGACGGCATCCGGGTGGCGCTCGGCGACCGTGGGCAGGGTACCCAGACTCGCAGCGCAGGTGTTCGTCACCAGCACGGGCACGGTGCCGGCATCCAGAGCCGTGGAGAGTGCACTGCGGAGCCCCGTCAACATCTCCTCGGCCTGTCGCAGAGCCTCGCTCCAGTCATCGGTCACCGCCGACGACGGCGTGCCGATCACGGTCGCTTCGAGCCCGAGAAGTTCCGAGAGCGCTGCGCCCACACGTCGAGCACCGACGAGTGCGCCGTCGGTGCGGTCGGCCACACGGCCTTGAGAGACGATGAGCGAGTACGAATCAGACATCCCCCCAGTTTTTCACCCGCCCTGCGGAGAGCCAAACCAGCGGATGCTCACCGCGTGGGTCGCGTCAACGGCGTCCAGCCGAAGGGTACGGGTCCGTCGACGAAGACGCGCTCACGATCCTCGGCCACGGACCAGCCCTGCGCGGCATCCGGGTCATCGAAGGCGCCTCGCGCGACGCGGAACCCGAGGTCCTCATGCGCCATCCTCGGCCCTCCCCCACGGCGCACGCCGGCCCGCACGCTCCAGGCGTCGTCGGCGTATCCGCCGCCGCGGAACACCCGGTAGTCGCCGTAGCGCGCGGGATCCAGCAGATCCCAGCACCACTCCCAGACGTTCCCGAGAGTGTCGAACAGCCCGTGCAGATTGGGGAGCTTTCCTCCGACGTCCTGCGGGGTCGAGACGCCGTCGGCACTCGTCCATGCGGCATCCGCGAGCGGAGCATAATGCGGGCTGCTCGATCCCGCCCTGCAGGCGAACTCCCATTCCGCTTCGGTGGGCAGCCGGTACCCCTCAGAGGTCGCATCCCAGGTCACGTCCTCGCCGTCGAACCGGTAGGCGGGATCCAGCCCCTCCCATTCGGATGCCGCATTGCAGAAGTGCACGGCCCGCTGCCAGCTGACGCCGATCGCCGGTCGCCGCAGGTGCCGGGATGGCACGGGGAGGATCTCAGCGAGCTGCTCCTCGGTGATCGTGAAGACCCCGATCTCGAACGCCTCCAGCTCCACGAAGCGCTGCACCTTGCGGCGCGCGTCGTGCAGAGTGACGGAACCGGCGGGGATCCGGCGCATCTCGATCTCGATGCTGTCGATCGCGGGCATAGGGGGAATCCTATTCGGATGCCGCACCTACACGGTGACCGCGGAGGTGCCCCGCCGAGGAGTCCGAACCACCTGCTCGCCACGCCGCGTGGCGCTGGTCGCTCGGAAGGTGCGTCGGTACGTCGCCGGTGACACGCCGAGCGCCGCAGAGAGATGAGTGCGGAGCGAGGTCGCCGTGGCGTAGCCGATCGCGGCGGCGATGGCCTCGATCCCCTGATCGGTCGACTCCAACAGCTCGCGCGCGAGAGCGAGCCGCTGCTCCGTCAGCCACTGTCGAGGGGCGAGACCGGTCTCCTCGCGGAAGCGCCTGGTGAAGGTCCTCTCGCTCATGTGCGCATGCTCCGCCAGCCCGGCAAGGGTGAGTGGATCCCCGAGTCGCTGGAGAGCCCATTCGCGCGTGCGGGACGTCGACGCGTCCTTCGGATCGAGAACGGCACGCTCGATGTACTGGGCCTGACCGCCGTCGCGGTGCGGGGCGACCACGCACCGTCGTGCCGCCCTGTTCGCGAGGTCCGTACCGTGGTCGGTGCGGATCATGTGGAGGCAGAGATCGATGCCGGATGCCGCCCCTGCCGAGGTGAGCACCCGCCCGGCATCGGTGAAGAGCACCTTCTCGTCGAGTTCGATGTCGGGATACCAGGAACGGAAGAGCGCTTCGCACTCCCAATGCGTCGTCGACGCTCGACCGTCGAGCATGCCGGCGGCGGCGAGGGTGAACACCCCGGTGCAGATCGACGCGATGCGCGCGTCGGGACGGATCATCGCGAGAGCGTCACGGACGTCGTTGTCCAGGACGGGCTTCAGCCTTCGGGGGTCGACCGGAGCGACGATGACGGTGTCGGCCTCGCGGAGCAGTTCGCTCCCTCCGGCGGGAGAGATCCCGAACCCCGCATTCGTCGTGATCGGGGCTCCGGTCGGGGTGCACAGTGCGACCTCGTACGCGCCGTCGGCGGCACCGAAGATGCGCGCGGGTATACCGATTTCGAAGGGATACGCACCCTCCTGCGCGAGGACGACGACGCGGTGCGGTCTGGCGATCGACATGAGATCAGCTTAGGGGCGCGAATGGCGGGAAATGACTACAGCGATAGATACCAGCCACGATTCATCAGGTCCCCGCCGACTTCACATCCAGCCGCGCCTCCCCCGCCTCTGCGGTGACACGCTGTTGGCATGACCACAGCTGTCGACCTGACCACCGAGGCGAATCTGCAGATCGGATACTCACGCGCGCTTCCGGCCTCCGACCCCTTTGCGTTCGAGGAGCGCGCCGCCCCGATTCCGGCACCGCGACCCGGCGAGCTCGTAATCCGCGTCGAGGCGGTGTCGGTCAACCCGGTCGACGTGAAGGTGCGATCCGGTAGCGACCCGCAGGGGTTCCGGGTGCTGGGCTTCGACGCGGCCGGAACGATCGTCGCGCTCGGCGAGGGAGTGACCGGGTTCGCGATCGGCGACGAGGTCTTCTACGCCGGCAACATCGCTGCCCCAGGGAGCAACCAGAGGTTCCAAGCGGTCGAAGCCCGGCTCGTCGGCCGCAAGCCGGCCAACGTGTCGTTCGGTGAGGCTGCGGCGCTGCCCCTCACCGCCTTGACCGCGTGGGAAGCCGTCTTCGACCGGCTCGGGATCACCGCCGAATCTGAAGGGGATCTTCTCGTCGTCGGCGCGAGCGGTGGAGTCGGCTCGATCATGCTTCAGCTCGTCCGTGAACGCGCGCCGAAGGTTCGCCTCATCGGCACGGCCAGTGCCGCGAACAGCGAATGGGTGCGGACCATGGGCGCACACGACGTGGTCGACCATCGGGGTGATCTCGCTGCACAGATCCAGGAGATCGCACCCCAGGGTGTCACGTGGCTGTTCACTTCCCACTCGCAGCACCAGGAAGCGCTCTACGCGAAGATCGTCGCGCCCTTCGGCCGCATCGTCGCCATCGATGATGGTCCTCGTGACATCGCGGCTCTGAAGGCGAAGAGCATCGGCTGGCTGTGGGAGCTGATGTTCACCGATCCGCAGTACCTCCCAGAATCGCACCACCAGCAGTGGATCCTCGATCAGGTGGCGGCCCTCGTGGAGTCGGGAGCGGTTCGCCCGACTGTGACCGCGAACCTCGGGCCGATCTCGGCCGTGTCCCTTCGACGCGCACACGAAGCCATCGAGACCGGTCGGACGGTCGGCAAGCTCGTGCTCGAGGGATGGGCGGGCACCGATGTCTGAGATCCCGACGATGAACGCCGTCATCCAGGATGAGCTCGGCGGACCCGATGTGCTGCACCTCGCCACGGTTCCCCGGCCGACGCCGGGGATCGGCGAGGTTCTCGTGAGGGTGCGCGCCGCGGGCGTGAATCCCGTCGACGCGATGAATCGTCAGACCGGAGCGTTCACCGGACCGCCGCCGTTCGTCCTGGGCTTCGATGTCTCGGGCGTCGTGGAACTCGTCGGCCCCGGCGTGACGATCTTCGCCCCCGGTGACGAGGTGTTCGGGCTGCTCCCCTTCCCCCACGGAAGCGGAGCGTACGCGGAGTACGTCCTCGCTCCGGCGCGCGCACTGATCGAGAAACCCCCGGCCCTGACGCATGAGCAGGCCGCAGCACTTCCCCTGGCGGGTCTGACGGCCTGGCAGGCGCTCGTCGAAACGGCCGGTCTGCGCGTCGGAGAGCGCATCGCGATCACCGGAGCATCCGGCGGTGTCGGGCACCTCGCCGTGCAGATCGCTGCGGCGCGCGGGGCGCATGTGATCGCCTTCGCGTCTCGCCGGGACGCGGAGTTCGTGCGCAGTCTGGGCGCGGACGACGTGCTCGACTACGCGACCACCGACATCGCCGACCTCAGCGACCTCGATGTCGTTCTGGATGTGCTCGGGGGCGATGGTCCCGCGAAGGCGGTACGGGCGCTCCGCCCGGGAGGACGCCTGGTCTCCACGCTTCCCCAGAGCCTGGGGTCGGCGCTGATGGCCGCCGGAGAGAAGGGCATCGAGATCAGCGGCCTCTTCGTCGAAGCCGACCGTGTCGGCCTGCTCGCGCTCGCCGATCTCGTCGCGGATCGCCGTCTGACGCCGACGATCTCCGCGTCCTACCCGCTTGCCGACGCGGCCTCCGCACAGGCGACCGCCCACGGCCCAGGCAAAGTCGTCCTGACGGTCCAGTGATCCTCCATGAAAGGCTTCCCATGAGCATCCGCTTCACCCGTACATCGCCGCAGGTGGCGACCATCGCGTTCGCGACGGGTCCCGTCAACCTCGTCACCGCGGAGACCGCCTCGCAGCTTGCAGCAGTCGTCGAGGAGCTCGAGAACGACTCGCAGCTGCAGGTCCTCGTCTTCGAGAGCGACATCCCGGACTTCTTCCTCAACCACTTCGATCTCGCACATCTCGCCGATTTCCCTGCTCCGCAGGACGGCGTGCACGCGTGGACGGACATCTCACTGACGCTGTCTCGTGCTCCTTACATCAGCGTCGGGAAGATCCGCGGGCGCACCCGGGGCGGCGGCAATGAGCTCGCCCTCTCGTTCGACCTCCGTTACGCCAGCCTCGAGAAGGCGTTCTTCGGCCAGCCCGAGGTCGGGACCGCTGTCGTGCCCGGGGGCGGCGGCACCGAACGCCTCCCCCGCCTGATCGGTCGAGATCGTGCTCTCGAAGCCGTTCTCACCTCGCGGGACTACGACGCCGCGACCGCCGAGCAGTGGGGATGGGTGACCCGCGCGATCCCCGACGCCGAACTCGACTCGTTCGTCGACACCATCGTCGAGCGTCTCGCGGCATTCGATCGCGCCGCCCTCGCGACCGCGAAGCGCATGGTGAACCGAGCCGTGCTGCCGCCCGACGCCGATCTCGTCACGGCCTACGAGGAGTTCCTGCACACGACGACCCTTCCCGGCTATCTGGCACGCGCAGCCTCACCCGCGCCGACCGGGGAGCAAGCGCTCAGGCTGGAGTACGACCTCGGCGAGTTCCTGGGACTCGCTGCTCTCCGACGCGCAGCGGCCGCAGAGTGAGAGGGGCGAGCACCATGACCGACATCACCGGACAGATCGCCCTCGTCACGGGCGCGAATCGCGGCCTCGGCGCCGAGTTCGTCAGACAGCTGCTCGAGCGCGGCGTCGAGAAGGTGTACGCCGCCGTCAGGCGACCGGATTCCCTTCAGGCAGGCGACGAACGCATCGTTCCCCTCGAACTCGACGTCACCGACGAGGAGAGCATCGTCCGAGCAGCGGAAGACGCAGGCGATGTCACCCTCCTCATCAACAATGCCGGAATCGATCGGAATCAGTCGCTCGTCACCGGCGACCTCGGACTCGCACGTGCCGAGTTCGACACGAACTTCTGGGGTCCTGTCCTGATGACACGCGCGTTCGCACCGATCATCGAACGCAACGGCGGAGGCGGGGTCATCTCCATGCACTCCGCTCTGTCCTGGTACGCGATCGGCTCCTACAGCGTGTCGAAGGCCGCACTCTGGTCGGCGACCAACTCCGCGCGTGTCGAGCTCGCGCCGCAGGGAATCCACGTCGTCGGGGTCCACGTCGGGTGGGTCGACACCGACATGGCCGCTGGAGCCGCAGGCCCCAAGGAGACCGCCGACGAGGTGGTCGGGCAGGCGCTGGACGCGTTCGAATCCGGCAGGGGCGAAGCCGTCGTCGGAGACGTCGCGCTCCGTGTGAAAGGTGCGCTCAGCGGGCCCGTCGAAGCGCTCTACCCGCAGATGCGGGCCTGACGTGGGGACTCCCGCCGCTTCAGGCGGGCGAACCGGGGTGCCGATCTCCGGCACCCTGCGCGCCCGACCGCGGCGGGATCTCCGTCCATGTGGCGTACTTCGCGATGCGTCCATCCCCTGACGACGTGCCGGTGACCCGTCGCTTGACCCACGGTGCCACGAACTCCCGGTAGTACGCGAAGCCGCTGGATCCCGCAGGGCCGACCTCGTACGGCGCCCACCAGCTCGCGTCAGGCTCAAGGCCGAGAGCATGCAGAACCCGTGCCGCGACGCGGTGATGTCCTGCGGCGTTCATATGCAGGCGGTCCTCCGACCAGTACGGCGGCTTCGAGAGCTCCGTGTCGGGCCAATTGAGTGCGCGAACGACGTCCGGCCGGTCCGCGATGCGCCGGATGACAGTGTCCGACAGCAGATCGCCGCGACGCTGGAACACCTTTCCCATGGGCAACTGGCCGCTCGGATTCGCGCCGGAGAGCAGGATCAAGGTCACGCCCTCCTGATCGCAACGCCGTAGCACTCGGCTGAACGCATCGGCGATGTGCTCGACATCGGCACGCGGACGGAGGATGTCGTTGCCGCCGCCGTTGAACGCCAGATGGGTCGGCCGAAGCGCGAGAGCCGGTTCCAACTGCTGTTCGACGATCGGCCAGATCAGCTTGCCGCGGATCGCGAGATTCGCGTATGAGACGGGGCGGTCGAGAGCGTCCGCCCACCCCTGAGCGGCGATGTCCGCCCAGCCGCGTACCCGTCCATCGGGGAGTTCGTCCCCCACTCCTTCGGTGAACGAGTCACCGATCGCCACGAATCGCACCTCAGTCACCGGACCAGCCTATGCCGCGTCGGTCCCGATCAAGCCCCCACCCAGGTCGGCTCTGCGAACAGCGCTTGCAGGTCGCCGGCGAACCGGGCTGTATGGAAACCGTCGGCGGCGGCGTGATGGATCTGGATCGACAAAGGCATGAGCGTGCGACCATCGCTCTCGCGGTGCCGGCCGATCGTGAAGACGGGACGCAGATGCTCCCAGCCGTCGCGGATCTGCAGAGAGAACCCGGTGAACGACGTCCAGGGCAGACTCGACACATCGAAGACGTTCTCCGGCACATCCTGCTGCGGGAACATCGACGTCGCAGAGCGGTATCGGGCGAGCACATCGGCTGCGGCGTCGTGGAACGTCGAGAAGTCCTCATCGAATGAAGACCACACGGAAGCGAATGTCTCTCGTTCAGGGTTGAATACGGTGAACGCCGGATGCAGCACATCCCAGATCGCCGGCGCGCCGTGCTCATCGAGGGTCATCCGGAACTCCTCACGCCGATTGACGATCGAGGAGAGCGCCCGGATCTGCGCGAGGTAGGTCTTCCGACCGGCACGTCGCAGAGCCTCGACCGTCGCCGACACGTCCACCTCGACGGTGATCGCGTACGTGCAGGGCACGCGCTCGCGGTAGTGCTGGAAGGTCTCCCGCCTCGTCCACCGGCCGAGATCGATCGGTCGAGCGGCGACTGCCCCACTGCCACTGCGGAGGTCGCCGCTCACGTCGTCGCTCATCGGTCATCCAGGGCGACGCCCTTGCGGTCACTGAGCCCCCACGCGGCGGCCGCGGCGACGAGGAAGCAGGCACCGAAGATGCTGAAGACCAGGGTCACCCCGCCCACCGGCAGCAGAGCGGGGACGGCGAGGGGAGCGATGATCGAAGCGATCCGCCCGACGCCCGCGGCCCAACCCGCTCCGGTGCCCCGCAGCGACGTGGGATAGATCTCCGGCGTCACCGCATACAGGGCACCCCACGCTCCGAGGTTGAAGAAGGAGAGGGCCATGCCGGCGCCGATGATCATGGCCTCCGTGTTCGCAGTACCGAATACGAGCGCGGATGCCGCCGATCCGATGAGGAACACCGAGAGCGTGATCCGCCTCCCCCAGATCTCGATGAGCCACGCGGCAACGGCATAACCGGGCAGTTGCGCGAGAGTGATGATGAGCGTGAACCCGAAGGATCTCACCAGATCGAAGCCGGCATCGACGAGGATGCTCGGTATCCAGATGAACGCGCCGTAGTACGAGAAGTTGACGAACAACCAGACCAGCCACAGGCAGAGCGTGCGAGTGCGGAACTCGGGGTGCCAGAGCGTCGAGACACGCGAGCGCATCGTCGCGGTGATCGCACGCGAGGCGGGCTCCTTGCGGATCGCGGGACCGGCGACGATGCCCGCATCCAACTCGAAGGAGACGACGATCCGCTCGGCCTCGGCGATGCGACCGCGCATGGCCAGCCACCGCGGCGATTCCGGCATCCCCCACCGGATGATGAGAGCGTAGACCGCGGGAATCGCACCCAGTGCGAACGCCCAGCGCCAGCCGTCGTCGGATGCCGGGATCACGAAGTAGCCGATCACTGCGGCCGCCGTCCAGCCGACCGCCCAGAACGCTTCGAGGGCGACGATCAGTCGGCCACGGATGCGCGAGGGGGCGAACTCGCTCACATAGGTCGACGCGACGGGGAGCTCTGCGCCGAGCCCCAGCCCGACGAAGAAGCGGAGCACGAGCAGGATCGCCAGCCCCCCGACGAGTGCGCTCGCGCCCGTCGCGATGCCGTAGACCAGCAGCGTCACAGCGAAGATCTGGCGTCGACCGAAACGGTCCGCCAGCAGACCGCCCAGCGTGGCGCCGAGCGCCATTCCCAGGAATCCGATCGAGGCCACCCATCCGGCCTCGGGCTTGGTGAGCCCCCATTGCGCGGTGAGCGCCGCGAGGATGAACGAGATGAGTCCGACGTCCATCGCGTCGAGTGCCCAGCCGACCCCGGAACCTCCGAGAAGGCGGATGTGGCGCCAGGTAAGGGGCAGGTCGTCCAGACGCTGAGCGAGAGACGCTCGGCTGGGCAGCACGGAATCAACCATGCCCCTCATCGTAGGACCGTCGCGGATCCGCCGCGCACTCAGTCGTCGAGCAGCGCGCGCACGCGCGGGATCACCTCGGTCCCGTAGAGCTCGATGCTCCGCATCATCGCCTCGTGCGACAGCGTGCCGGTCGCGTACTTCAGATCGAACCGACCGAGGCCGAGGGTGGTGATCGTGTCGGCGATCTTCGCGGCCACGCGCTCGGGCGAGCCGGAGTAGATCGCTCCCGCAGGACCGACGTCGTTCTGGAAGCGCGCCCTGCTGTACGCGGGCCAGCCGCGCTCACGACCGATGGTGTTGTTCATGGCCTCGAAACCCGAGTACGCGGCCTCCCAGGCCTCGTCGTCGGTGTCGGCGATGTGGCCGGGCGAGTGCACGGCGATCGGATGCGCGGTCGTGCCGAAAGAGGCGACCGAACGGTGGTACAGATCGACGAAGGTCTTGAACCGCCCTGCGGGGCCCCCGATGATGGCGAGCATCAGTCCGAGACCATGGCGTGCGACCCTGACGACGGATTCGGGGCTTCCGCCCACGCCGACCCAGGTGCGCAGGCCGTTCTCGCTCTTCGGGAACACGTCGGCGTTCTCCAGCGCAGGACGCATGGTGCCCGACCAGGTGACCGGCTTCTCCTTCAGGAGTTCGACGAACAGCTCGAGCTTCTGCTCGAACAGCGCGTCGTAGTCGCGCAGGTCGTATCCGAACAGCGGGAAGGACTCGATGAACGAGCCGCGGCCGAGAACGACCTCTGCACGGCCGTTCGAGACGGCATCGAGCGTCGAGAAGCGCTCGAAGACGCGCACCGGGTCGTCGGACGACAGCACGGTCACGGCGGTGCCCAGCCGGATGTTCTCGGTGCGGGAGGCGATCGCCGCGAGCACCATCTCGGGTGCGGACACCGCGAACTCGTGGCGGTGGTGCTCCCCCACTCCGAAGAAGTCGACGCCGACGCTGTCCGCCATCTCGGCCTGCGCGACGATATTGCGGATCGTCTGCGCGCCGCTGAGCAGCTCGCCGTCCGCGCCCCTGGTGATGTCGCCGAACGTGTCCAGCCCGAACTCGATGCTCATGTCATCCCTTTCCATTCAGATGCATGAACATCATGCTCGGGCCGGGCATTCCCGTTACTTGTTCAGCAACGCCGTCCGCAGCGTGTCGAGGCCCACCCCGCCCATGTCGAGTGCGCGTTTATGGAACTGCTTGATGTCGAAGTCGGCACCGCGCTCGGCCTGGTATGCGTCGCGGACCTGCTCCCAGATGCGCTGTCCGACCTTGTACGACGGGGCCTGGCCCGGCCAGCCGAGGTAGCGGTTGACCTCGAACTGCACGAACTGGTCGGACATGTTCACGTTCTTGCGCATGAAGTCGAGTGCATAGTCTGCGTCCCATACGCCTTCGCCGTCCAGACGCGGCTTGCCGAGATGCACGCCGATGTCCAGCACCACACGCGCCGCGCGCATGCGCTGACCGTCGAGCATGCCGAGCCGGTCGGCGGGATCGTCGAGGTAGCCGAGCTGCTGCATGAGACGCTCGGCGTAGAGCGCCCAGCCCTCCGCGTGCCCCGACGTGCCGGCGAGCAGTCTCCGCCACGAGTTCAGCTCGGCGCGGTTGTAGACGGCTTGCGCGATCTGCAGGTGATGCCCTGGTACGCCCTCGTGATAGACCGTGGTGAGTTCGCGCCAGGTGTCGAACTCCGTGACGCCTTCCGGCACCGACCACCACATGCGTCCGGGCCGCGAGAAGTCGTCGGTCGGGCCGGTGTAGTAGATCCCGCCTTCTTGGGTGGGCGCGATCATGCACTCGAGCGTCCTGATGGCGTCGGGGATGTCGAAGTGCGTGGCGCCGAGCTCTGCCACAGCGCGATCGCTCGTCTCCTGCATCCAGCGCTGCAGCGCCTCGGTGCCGATGAGCTTGCGCGACGCGTCCGCTTCGAGGTGTGCAACGGCCTCTTCGACCGAGGCACCGGGAAGGATCTCGTTCGCGATCGCGGTCTGCTCCGCCACCATCCGAGCGAGCTCCTCGCGTCCCCAGTCGTAGGTCTCGTCGAGATCGATCGTCGCCCCGAGGAAACGGCGCGAGTTCAGCGCGTAGAGCTCACGACCGACGGCATCCGTCTCCGTCGCGACCGGCGCGAGTTCCTCGGCGAGGAAGCGACGGAGCTCATGGTACGCCACCCGCGCGGCGGCCGAGTTGTCGGCCAGGGTGCGAGCGAGGGACGCCGGCAGATTGCCTTCGTCGGGGCCGGCGTTCGCGACGAACTCGGCGAAGAACCCGTCGTCCGCCGTGTACCGATCGATCTGCGTCGCGACCTCGACGACCTGGCGCTTCGCCGGAGTGACGCCGGCGGCGATACCCGCGCGCAGCGTCGCCGTGTAGCCGCGGAGAGCGGCCGGCACGGCCGCGAGCCTCGTCGAGATGACCGACCAGTCGTCCGCAGTCGCGGTCGGCATGAGATCGAACACCGATCGCACGTCCTGTGCGGCCGACGCGATGACGTTGAGATCGCGCAGGTGCCAGCTCGCCTCATGCAGTTCGAGGTCGAGAGCGAGCTCCGAACTCAGGTCGGCCTTCGTGACCTCGTCGATCGCATCGACGGGCTCGAGCGCCGACAGCTTCGCGAGCGTCGCCTTGGTCACGGCGGCGATCTCTTCGTGGCCCTCGGGACTGAGGTCGCCGAAGCGGTCGTTCACCTCGCTCCGACCGATGTACGTGCCGAGCGTGGGCGCGAGCACGGCGAGCGTGTCGACCCACTCGTCGGCGACCTTGTCGATGGCAGACGGAGTGCGGGGGGCGGAAGTCATCCCTCCAGAATAGCCCCGTGCGTCGATCGCAACATATTGGTCGACCTGTGGGATCGCGTCAGTGCGCCGCCTCGTTCCAGTCCTGACCACGCCCGACCTGCACATCGAGTGGCACTGACAACGCGGCCGCATCGCCCATCCGCGTGCGGACGATCCGCTCAGCGGCGTCCCACTCCCCCGGGGCGACCTCGACGACGAGTTCGTCGTGGATCTGCAGCAGCACGCGGGAACCGAGTCCTTCGGACCGGAGGTCCTCGTGGATGTGCAGCAGCGCGATCTTCATGATGTCGGCGGCGCTGCCCTGGATCGGCGCGTTCAGAGCGGCACGCTCGGCGTTCTCGCGCAGCACCCGGTTGGGGCTCGCCAGATCGGGGAAAGGCCGACGTCGACCGAAGATCGTCTCGGTGTAGCCGTCCTCCTTGGCCTTCATCACGGACGCGCGCAGGTAGTCGCGCACCGCGCCGAATCGGGCGAAGTACTCGACCATGAGCTGCTTGGCCTCGGCCTGCTCGATGCGCAGCTGCTTGGACAGACCGAACGCCGAGAGCCCGTAGACCAGGCCGTAGGACATCGCCTTGACCTTGGTGCGCATGGCGGGCGTGACGTCCGACGGATCGACACCGAACACGCGGGCTCCGACGAAGCGATGCAGGTCCTCGCCGCTGTTGAACGCTTCGATCAGTCCTTCATCGCCGGAGAGGTGCGCCATGATGCGCATCTCGATCTGCGAGTAGTCGGCCGTGAGCAGCGACTCGTACTCCGCCCCGACCTCGAAGGCGCTGCGGATGCGGCGGGACTCCTCGGTGCGCACCGGGATGTTCTGCAGGTTCGGATCGGTGCTCGAGAGCCGCCCGGTCTGGCTGCCGGTCTGCACGTACGTGGTGTGCACGCGCTGGTCGGCGCCGATCGCAGTGTCGAGCGACTCGATGATCTGACGGAGCTTCGTCGCCTCACGGTGCTGCAGCAGCAGACCGAGGAAGGGGTGCGGGTTGCTCTCCTGGAGGTCGGCCAGCACGGCGGCATCCGTCGAGTACCCGGTCTTGGTCTTGCGGGTCTTGGGGAGCTGCAGGTCGTCGAACAGGACCTCCTGCAGCTGCTTGGGAGAGCCGAGGTTGAACTCGCGTCCGACCAGGGCGAACGCCTCCTGCGCCAGCGCATCGGCTCGCGAGGCGAGTTCGCCCGAGAACGTCGACAGCACCTCATGCGAGACCGCGACTCCGGCGACCTCCATGTCGGCGAGCGTGAGCAGGGTCGGCAACTCGATGTCGGTGAGCACGCGCGCCACCGACTCCGGGATGTCCTCGCGCAGCGACGCGGCGACACGCAGTGCGAACCACGCCTCCTGCGACGGTGTCGCCCCTTCCGTCTCGGGGACGAGCTGCGTCGGATCCGCCTCTGGGAGCTTCTCGCCGAGGTACCGCTGGACGAGGTCGCCGAGCGTCTTGTCGGGGAAGCTGGGGCGCAGCAGCCATCCGGCGAGACTCGTGTCGTAGGCGAGACCGTCCAGACGGATGCCGGCACGCAGCAGCGCCTTGACCTGCGGCTTCGCGTCGTGGAAGACCTTGGGGACGTCGGACTCCAGCCAGGCCGTGATCGCGGTCGCCGCATCGTCGGACCACGCGAGCTCGCGCAGCTCGTTCAACGTCGCCGCACCGACGCGACTCGGTGCCCCGCCGGGCGTCGTGATCGTGAGCGCGATCTCGTCCGTCTGCGCGGTCGCCCAGGCGAGGAACTCGGCAGCGGTGACCTCCACCGGCGTCGGCAGCTCCACGACGGATGCCGGGTCCTCGGCCACCTCGCCGGCCCCGACGGCATCGAAGACGCGGGGAAGCAGGGTGCGGAACTCGAGCCGGGCGAAGATGTCGCGCACGGCCTGCGCATCGATCGGGGCCACCGCGAGGTCTGTCGGGCTCACCGGGAGCTCGACATCGGTCAGCAGCCTGTTGAGCTTGCGGTTGCGGCGGACGTCCTCGATGTGCTCGCGAAGGTTGCCGCCCACGACGCCCTTGATCTCCTCCGCGCGATCGAGCAGCTCATCGAGGGAGCCGAACTGGGTGAGCCATTTGACCGCGGTCTTCTCTCCCACCTTGGGAACGCCGGGAAGGTTGTCGCTGGTCTCGCCGACGAGCGCGGCGATGTCGGGGTACTGCTCGGGGCGCACGCCGTAGCGCTCTTGCACCGTCGTCGGGTCGTAGCGCTTGAGCTGGGACACGCCCTGCACCGAGGGGTAGAGCAGCGTGACGTCGTCGTTCACGAGCTGGATCGTGTCGCGATCGCCGGAGACGACGAGGACCTCGTACCCCTGCTCGGCACCCTGCACCGAGAGCGTCGCGAGGATGTCGTCGGCCTCGATGCCCTCTTTCGTCAGCACCGGGATCGACATCGCCGCGAGGCAGTCCTGAAGCAGCGGGATCTGTCCCCGGAACTCCTGCGGGGTCTCGGACCGGGTCGCCTTGTACTCCGGGTACGCGTCGGTGCGGAAGGAGTGACGAGACGTGTCGAACGCCACGGCGACGTGCGTCGGCTGCTCCGCCTTGATGAGGTTCACGAACATCGACAGGAACCCGTAGATGGCGTTCGTGTGCTGGTTGTCCTTGGTCGTGAAGTTGTCGACCGGCAACGCGAAGAACGCGCGGTAGGCGAGCGAATGGCCGTCGACGACCAGGAGGGTAGGCTTTGCGGAGTCCGTCACCCTGTCAGCCTAACGAGGACCACGGACACCCGCTGAGGAGGATGCATGAGCGACGTCACGACGAGCGAAGGGCTGGAGTGGGCGACCGCCCGCGGCATGGGAGCTCTCGCCGAGAAGATGGGCATCGAGTTCACCGAGTTCTCCGTCGAACGCTCGGTCGGCACCATGCCGGTCGAGGGCAACACGCAGCCGGTGGGGCTCGTCCACGGCGGTGCATACGTCGTCCTCGGAGAGTCGCTCGGCTCGATGTCCGCGAACCTGCACGCAGGCCCAGGGCGCCTCGCCGTCGGCGTCGACATCAACGCCACGCACACCCGCTCCGCCACCTCGGGCGTGGTAACGGGCGTCTGCACGCCGATCCATCTCGGACGCAGCATCACCGTCCACGAGATCGTCATCTCCGACGATCAGGGCCAGCGATGCTCGACCATCAGGATCACGAACCTCATCAAGGATGCGCCGAAGGCGCAGTGACCGGATCATCCAGCAGCCGCTGGAAGAGCACGTGGTCCTGCCACTCCCCCGCGATGTGCAGGTAGCGCGGTGCGATGCCGATGCGTCGGAAGCCGTTCCGGGCGAGAACGGTCTGCGACGCCGCGTTGTCGAGGAGCGTCGCCGCCTGCAACCGGTGCAGGCGGAGCGCGTCGCGCGCGTGCGCGATGACCGTCGCGACGGCGAGGGATCCGAGCCCTCGACCCTGTCGGCGCTCGTCTATCCAGTAGCCGAGGTCGGCGTTGAGGAACGCACCGCGGACGATGTTGTTGAGATTGACACGTCCGACGATCTCATCGTCTGCGGTCACGACCACGAAGCGGATGCTCCGACCTGCCGCAGCATCCGCCACGCAGTCCTTCGCGTTCTGCTCCTGCCAGGCCTCGGTGAAGAACCCCTCGCTGCGGCGAGGTTCCCAGGGAGCCAGATGCTCCCTGTTCACCCGATAGGCACGCGCCAGCGCGGCGCCGTCTCCGGCGCGGACCGTTCTCAGTGTGTGCTCCGCATCCAGCGGAAGCACGGTCACTTCTTGGGTGCGAGCTGCTCGATGATGGCCTTGGCCACGTCCTGCATGGTGAGACGTCGGTCCATGGATGCCTTCTGGATCCAGCGGAACGCCTCGGGCTCGGACAGGCCCATCTTCTCGTTGAGCAGGCCCTTGGCGCGGTCGACGAGCTTGCGGGTCTCGAAGCGCTCGACCATGTCGGCGACCTCGGCCTCGAGCGTGATGATCTGCTCGTGACGAGCGAGGGCGATCTCGATGGCGGGCAGCAGGTCGTTCGGGGTGAACGGCTTGACGACGTATGCGAGTGCGCCGGCCTCGCTCGCTCGCTCGACGAGCTCCTTCTGGCTGAAGGCGGTCAGCAGGACCACGGGGGCGATGTTGCCCTTGTGCAGCTTCTCGGCGGCGCTGATGCCGTCGAGCTGTGGCATCTTGACGTCCATGATGACGAGGTCCGGACGCAGCTCGGTGGCGAGTGCGACTGCGGTCTCTCCGTCTCCGGCCTCACCCACGACGTCGAAGCCGTTGTCGCGGAGGATCTCGACGATGTCGAGTCGGATCAGCGATTCGTCCTCAGCGACGACGACGCGTCGGGGGGCGGATGCTGCGGGCTGCTCGGACAGTTCTTGCTCGGTCACCGCTCCATCCTACCGAACGAACGCCCGGAGCCGGCCAGCGACGCGTGCAAGCGGCATCCGATGACGGCTCTTCGCAGGGATGGGCGCAGACACCGTATGGCGCTGCGCGCACTCGTATCCTGCAGACGACGTCGGTCTATGTCATCCGTGATGAGGATCTGGTGCCGGCGGTGGGACTCGAACCCACACGCCCTCTCGGACAAAGCATTTTGAGTGCTCCGCGTCTGCCATTCCGCCACGCCGGCCCGAAACGACACTACCGCACCGGGCGCGTGCCTCCGATCGACACGGCGTCGACAAGCTCCCGCCTGGTTCACGATGACCGTCCTGTCTGACGAGGGCATCACTGCCTCATGACGACGACAGAGCGTCGCCCTCGGCCATCGTGACGACCTCGGCGATCACCCGGGCATCGGCGAGCACTCGGAAGTGGCCCCCGGTCGCAAGTCGCACGTTCTTCGCTCCGGGCAGCTCGCTACCCTCGGGGATGTGCGGGTCGAAGGCGGGGTACACCGATACGATGCGCGCGTTCACGTCCCGCTGCCCCGCCATCTCGACGATCGAAGGATGCGATGGCGAGAACGCCCGCAGCGTCGACGGGAGCAGAAGCCGCGCATAGGCGGAGCCGGCGAAAGGAGTCGCGATAGCCACCATCCCGCGCACACGAGCGCCGGAACGGCTCAGCATCACCGCCTTGCCCGACAAACCGCCTTTGCTGTGCGCGACGATGATGACCTGGTCGAGGTTCGACTCCTCGAGCACGGTCGCCGCCGTCGCTGCGGACTCCGCGAGAGGTCGACGGTGGTGTCCGAGAGCGGGGACGACGTGCACCGGGTGCCCACGATCGTGCAGCACGGAGATCAGCGGCCTCATGAACCGCCATGACTCGTACACCCCCGGCAGGATGAGGATCGGTGCCCGCGAGCCCACGGTGAAGTCCGACGCCGCCGTGCGATCGAAGAATCCACGGACCTGCCAGTATCCGGCGTAGACGTAGTCCGCGAGCCACCACCGCGCACGCCTCAGCATCCGCTCCCCTGCCTTGGTCCCTGTCTGGCGCACGAGAAGAACCTACGACGCCTGCTGCATGGCGACCAGCGGGTTGACATGCCGACTGCACCCGGGGCACGAGGAAGGGGCGGAGCCCGATGGCCCCGCCCCTTCGCTGCACGTGTGTCAGACCGTGGCTTCCTTGTACACGGGAGCAGCGCCGTTCACGGCGTCGCCCACCTTGTGCACCCGGATGTCGTTGGTCGACCCGACGATCCCGGGAGGGGATCCGGAGACCACGACCACCTTGTCGCCCTCGACGGCGAGGCCGCTCTTGAGGAGGTAGTCGTCGACCTGCAGATACATCAGGTCGGTGTGCTGGACCATCTCGACCAGCTTGGAGCGGATGCCCCACGTCAGCGCCATGCGGCGACGGGTGCCGGGCTCGGGCGTGAACGCGATCATCGGGATGCGCGAACGCAGGCGCGACAGACGACGAGCGGAGTCACCCGACTGCGTGAAGACGCAGAGGTACTTCGCCTCGACGAAGTCGGCGACCTCGAGAGCGGCGAGGGTGATCGCTCCACCCTGGGTCTTCGGCTTGTTCGTGAGCGGCGCGATGCGCTCCAGGCCGTGCTCCTCGGTGGACTCGATGATGCGAGCCATGGTCTCGACGACGACGATCGGGTAGTCGCCGACGCTGGTCTCGCCCGAGAGCATGACCGCGTCCGCTCCGTCGAGCACGGCGTTCGCGACGTCGCTCGTCTCGGCGCGCGTCGGCACCGGGCTCGAGATCATCGACTCGAGCATCTGCGTCGCGACGATGACGGGCTTCGCGTTGCGGCGGGCGAGCTCGACCGCGCGCTTCTGCACGATCGGTACGGCCTCGAGCGGCAGCTCCACGCCCAGGTCACCGCGGGCGACCATGATGCCGTCGAACGCGTCGACGATCTCCTCGAGCGCGTCGACGGCCTGGGGCTTCTCGATCTTGGCGATGACGGGGACGCGGACGCCCTCCTCGGCCATGATCTCGTGCACCCGGTCGACATCGGCCGCGTTGCGGACGAACGACAGGGCGATGAGGTCGGCGCCGGTGCGCAGGCCCCACCGGAGGTCCGCCTCGTCCTTCTCGCTGAGCGCGGGGACGTTCACGGCGACACCGGGAAGGTTGATGCCCTTGTTGTTCGACACCGCACCGGCCACGACGACCCGGGTGGTGACGACCGTGCCGTCGGTCTCGACGACCTCGACGCGGACCTTGCCGTCGTCGATCAGGAGGAAGTCCCCTGCCTTGACGTCCTGAGGCAGCCCCTTGAACGTCGTGCCGCAGATCTCACGGTTTCCGACGATGTCCTCGATGGTGATCTTGAAGATGTCGCCCACTGCGAGCTCGTAGGGGCCGCCCTCGAACTTGCCGAGGCGGATCTTCGGGCCCTGCAGGTCGACGAGCACGGCGACCGCCTTGCCGGCGTCCTCCGCAGCGCGGCGCACGTTCGCGTAGTTCGCGTCGTGGACGGAGTAGTCACCGTGGCTGAGGTTCAGTCGTGCGACATCCACTCCCGCCTCGATGATGGCCCGCACGTTCTCATAGGAACTCGTGGCAGGGCCGAGTGTGGCGACGATTTTCGCGCGTCTCAACAGAATCTCCAGGGTAGAAGGGGGATAGAAAAATCAGGCGACGGGGCCGCTGTTCAGCCTACGCGGGCTGCAGGCCGATCGCGACATCGGTCGGACGCACCGGCGACGGCAACACGGTCGAGCCCATGAGGAACTCGTCGACGCTCGCCGCAGCGGCACGGCCTTCGGCGATCGCCCACACGATGAGCGACTGTCCCCGACCGGCGTCACCGGCGACGAAGACGCCCGGGAGCGTCGTCTCGTACGATGCGCTGCGCTCGAAGTTGCCGCGGTCCGTGAACTGGGGGCGAGCCTCGTCGGTGAAACCGCTCTGCTCGGGCCCCGTGAATCCCATCGCGATGAGCACCAGATCAGCGGGGATCTCGCGCTCCGTGCCGCTCTTGGGAACGCGGCGTCCATCGACGTACTCGGTCTCGGCGACGCGCAGTGCGCGAACCTCTCCGACCTCGTTCGAGAGGAACTCGACGGTGGACGCGAGGAAGACCCGCTCTCCGCCCTCCTCGTGCGCAGAGGACACCTCGAAGACGGTCGGCATCATCGGCCACGGCTGGTGGTCAGGGCGGTCCGTGCCCGGCTGCTTGCCGATCGCGAGGTTGGTCACGCTGAGCGCGCCCTGCCGGTGAGCGGTCCCGATGCAGTCGGCACCGGTGTCACCGCCGCCGATCACGATGACGTGCTTGCCCTCGGCGGAGATCTGGTCCGGAACCTTGTCGCCGGCGACGACGTGGTTCGACTCGACGAGGTACTCCATGGCGAAGTGCACGCCGTCCAGGTCGCGACCGGGGATGGCGAGATCGCGAGGAACCGTCGAACCGGTCGCGATGACGACCGCGTCGTACCGTGCGCGCAGGTCGGCCCAGGAGATGTCCCTGCCGATCTCCACGCCGGCGCGGAAGCGCGTGCCCTCCTCCTGCATCTGACGCAGGCGAGCCTCGAGCTGGTTCTTCTCCATCTTGAAGTCCGGGATGCCGTAGCGCAGGAGTCCGCCGATGCGGTCGTCGCGCTCGAACACGGCGACGGTGTGGCCGGCCCGGGTCAGCTGCTGTGCGGCGGCGAGACCGGCGGGGCCGGAGCCCACGACCGCGACCGTCTTGCCGGTCAGGCGAGCCGGCGGCTGCGCCTCGACCCAGCCCTTGTTGAACGCCTCGTCGATGATCGAGACCTCGACCTGCTTGATCGTGACGGGCGGCTGGTTGATACCCAGCACGCACGCGCTCTCGCAGGGCGCCGGGCACAGACGTCCCGTGAACTCGGGGAAGTTGTTCGTCGCGTGCAGGCGATCGATCGCCGCACGACCCTCGCCGCGCCAGGTGAGGTCATTCCACTCCGGGATCAGGTTGCCCAGCGGGCAGCCCTGATGACAGAAAGGCACGCCGCAGTCCATGCACCGCCCCGCCTGACGCCGGAGCACAGCCTGGTCGCCCGGCTGGTACACCTCTTTCCAGTCCATGATGCGGACCGGAACCGGCCGACGGGCGGGAAGCTCACGCTCGGTGACCTTCAGAAAACCTTTGGGATCAGCCACCGGTCACCTCCAGGATGCGGTTCCAGACGACGTCGCCGTCGGGGTCGATGCCCTCGGCGACTGCTTCCTCGCGCATGCTGCGCACGGCGGCGTAGTCACGCGGGAGGACCTTCACGAATTCGGATGCCGTCTCGTCGAAGCGAGACAGGATGTCGGCGCCGAGGGGCGACGCCGTGCGCTCGACGTGCTCGGAGATCAGTCCCCGCAGCACCTCGAGATCAGCGCGGTCGAGCGGCTGCAGGAGGAGCTCTCCGCTGCCGAGCGACTGGGCGTTGATCTTGCCGGTCTGCAGGCCCCGCACGTAGGCGACGCCTCCCGACATTCCGGCGCCGAAGTTGCGGCCGGTCGATCCGAGGATCACCGCCACTCCCCCGGTCATGTACTCGAGCGCGTGGTCGCCCACGCCCTCGACGACCGCCGTGGCGCCGGAGTTGCGCACGAGGAACCGCTCGCCGACGACTCCGGAGATGAACATCGTGCCCGCGGTCGCGCCGTAGCCGATCACATTGCCGGCGATGACGTTGCGATGCGGCTCGATCGATGAGGCGCGCGAGGGACGGATCGTGATGTCACCACCCGAGAGCCCCTTGCCGACGTAGTCGTTCGCGTCGCCCTCCAGGCGCAGCACGATACCCGAGGGCATGAACGCTCCGAGAGACTGACCGGCGGTGCCGTGCAGGGTCACGTCGATCGTGCCACGAGGCAGCCCCGCCGCGCCGTAGCGCGCGGTGACCTGGTGGCCGAGCATCGTGCCGACGGCTCGTTCGGTGTTCGCGATCGGCAGCTCGATGACGACGGGTTCACCGTTCAGGAGGGCACCACCGGCGATGTCGATGAGCTGGACGTCGAAGTGCTTCTCGAGTTCGTGGTCCTGCGAGCGACCGCTGCGACGCGGCTCGCTCGCCGGGAACGCGGGACCGTCGAGGATCGGCGCGAGGTCGAGCCCCTCGCTCTTCCAGTGCTCGACCGCGGCGTTGGCCTCGATCAGCTCGGCGCGGCCGATGATCTCGTCCAGCGAACGGAAGCCCAGTTCGGCGAGGAGCTCGCGCACCTCTTCGGCGATGAACTCCATGAAGTTCACGACGAACTCCGGCTTGCCGGTGAAGCGCTCGCGCAGCACCGGGTTCTGCGTCGCCACGCCCACGGGGCAGGTGTCGAGGTGGCAGACGCGCATCATGATGCAGCCGCTCACGACGAGCGGTGCGGTCGCGAAGCCGAACTCCTCAGCACCGAGCAGCGCGCCGATGATCACGTCGCGCCCCGTCTTGAGCTGACCGTCCACCTGCACGACGACCCGGTCGCGCATGCCGTTGAGCATGAGCGTCTGCTGGGTCTCGGCGAGGCCAAGCTCCCACGGCGTTCCGGCGTGCTTGAGGGAGTTCATCGGGCTCGCGCCCGTGCCGCCGTCATGTCCGGAGACGAGCACGACGTCGCTGAGCGCCTTCGCGACGCCCGCTGCGACCGCACCGATGCCCGACTGGCTGACGAGCTTGGTGTGGATGCGGGCCTCGGGGTTCGCACGCTTCAGGTCGAAGATGAGCTGCTTGAGGTCCTCGATCGAGTAGATGTCGTGGTGCGGAGGCGGGGAGATGAGTCCGACGCCGGGCGTGCCGCCGCGTGTGCGGGCCACCCAGGGGTAGACCTTCTGCGGGGGAAGTTGACCGCCCTCGCCGGGCTTGGCGCCCTGCGCGAGTTTGATCTGGATGTCGTCCGCCTCGGTGAGGTAGAGGCTCGTGACACCGAACCGTCCCGATGCGACCTGCTTGATCGAACTGCGTCGCTCGGGGTCGACGAGCCGGTCGGCATCCTCTCCGCCCTCACCGGTGTTCGACTTGCCACCGATCCGGTTCATGGCGATCGCGAGCGTCTCGTGCGCTTCCTTCGAGATCGAGCCGTAGCTCATCGCACCTGTCGAGAAGCGCTTCACGATCTCGGAGACGGGCTCGACCTCGCTGAGCGGCACCGGCTTGCGGATGCCGGTGCGCAGGGTGAACAGACCACGCAGTGTCTTCAACTCGGCCGCCTGGTCATCGACGAGCTTGGTGTACTCGCGGAAGATGTCGTAGCGGCGTTCGCGGGTCGAGTGCTGCAGCTTGAACACCGTCTCCGGTCTGAACAGGTGCGGCGAACCGTCGCGTCGCCACTGGTACTCGCCACCGGTCCACAGCCGCTCGTGCGCACGAGCCGCTTCGTCCTCGGGATAGGCGTAGTCGTGACGCGCCTGGTTCTCGGCGAAGATGTCCTCGATCGTGATGCCGCCGAGCTTGGACTCGGTGCGCGTGAAGTACGCGTCGATGACCTCCTGGCTGAGGCCGACGGCTTCGAAGACCTGGGCGCCGGCGTACGAGGACACCGTCGAGATGCCCATCTTCGACATGATCTTCAGCACGCCCTTGCCGAGCGCGTAGATGAGGTTGCGCACCGCCTTCTCCGGGCTGATGCCCGTGATGCGTCCGGTGCGGACGAGGTGTTCGACGGTCTCCATGGCGAGGTACGGGTTCACGGCGGAGGCGCCGTAGCCGATCAGCGTCGCGACGTGGTGCACCTCGCGGACGTCACCGGCCTCGACGATCAGACCGACCTTCATGCGGTTCTCGCGACGGATGAGGTGATGGTGCACCGCGGCGACCATGAGCAGGGACGGCACCGGGGTGAGGTCCTTGTTCGAGTCGCGGTCCGAGAGGATGATGAACTCCGCGCCGCGCTCGATGGCCTCGTCGACCTCGGCGCACATCTCCTCGAGGCGCTCGGCGAGGGCCTGGGGTCCGGCATCGAAGTGGTAGAGACCCTTGATCGTGGCGCTCGATCGACCCGGCAGCGCCTTGTCGATGTAGCGGATCTTCGCGAGCTCGTCGTTGTCGATCACCGGGAAGTCGAGCGACACGGTGCGGCTGTGTTCGGGACCCCAGCCGAGCAGGTTGCCCTCGGGGCCGAGGCCGAGCTTCAGACTCGTGACGACCTCTTCGCGGATCGAGTCCAGCGGCGGGTTGGTGACCTGCGCGAACTGCTGCGTGAAGTAGTCGAAGAGCAGGCGCGGCCGCTTGCTCAGCACGGCGATCGGGGTGTCCGAACCCATGGCACCGAGGGGCTCGGCCCCGGTCTGCCCCATCGGGGTCAGCAGGATCCGCACTTCCTCCTCGGTGTAGCCGAAGGTGCGCTGGCGGCGGGTGATGGATGCCGGCGGATGCACGATGTGCTCGCGCTCCGGCAGGTCGGCGAGTCGCACGGAACCCTCGTCGAGCCACGCCTGCCACGGGTGCAGAGTGGAGAGGTCGCGCTTGATCTCCTCGTCCTCGATGATGCGCCGCTGCTCGGTGTCGACGAGGAACATCTTGCCGGGCTGCAGGCGTCCGCGGCGCTTGATGCGCTCGGGCTCGAAGGTGAGCACTCCGGTCTCGGAGCCGATCACGATCAGGCCGTCGGTCGTCTCGGTCCAACGCCCCGGGCGCAGACCGTTGCGGTCGAGGGTCGCGCCGACGAGCGTCCCGTCGGTGAAGATGAGCGCGGCCGGGCCGTCCCAGGGCTCCATCTGGTTGGAGTGGTACTCGTAGAACGCGCGCAGCTCGGGCGAGATGTCGGACTGCTTCTCGTACGCCTCCGGCACCATCATCATGATGGCGTGCGGCAGGCTGCGGCCGGTCAGGGTCAGCAGTTCGAGCACCTCGTCGAACGAGGCGGAGTCGCTGGCGCCGTCGGTGCAGATCGGGAGCAGCGGCTGGATGTCGCCCAGCAGCTCGGACTCGAGCTGCGACTGGCGGGCGCGCATCCAGTTGCGGTTGCCGCCGACGGTGTTGATCTCGCCGTTGTGGGCGAGCATCCGCAGCGGCTGCGCGAGCGGCCACGACGGGAAGGTGTTCGTCGAGTAGCGCGAGTGCACGACGGCGAGCTCCGACATGAAGCGCTCGTCCTGCAGATCCGGGTAGAACGGCTCGAGCTGGAGCGTGGTGACCATGCCCTTGTACCCGAGAGTGCGGGCCGAGAGCGAGACGAAGTAGGCGCCCAGCTCGTGGCCGGCGCGCTTGCGGAGCCGGTAGGCGACGCGGTCGAGGGCGATGCCGGTGAGCGGGGCCTGAGCATGCGTCGCCCCGCCGGCGCTCACGAAGAGCTGCTCGAATGCGGGACGGGCCTCGTCGGCGAGCTTGCCGAGGTGCTCGTTGACCGTCGGGACCTCGCGCCAGCCCAGGACGCGGAGCCCCTCGGCGCGCGCGATCTTCTCGATGCCCGCCTTCTGCTGACGGCGTTCGCTGGAGTCACGGGGAAGGAACGCCAGACCCGCGGCGTACTCGCCGACCGGTGGCAGTTCGAAGGTCGTGACCTCGCGCAGGAACGCGTCCGGCATCTGCGTCAGGATGCCCGCCCCGTCGCCGGTGCCGGCGTCCGAGCCGATCGCCCCTCGGTGCTCGAGGTTGCGCAGTGCTTCGAGCGCCAGCGCGATGATGTCGTGGCCTGCTTCGCCGCGCAGAGTGGCGACCATCGCAAGGCCGCACGCGTCCTTCTCGAACGCGGGGTTGTACATGCCCTGCTTCGGGGGGTAGGCGCCGGACGCGCCGTACGGAGGCTGAAAATACACCTGAACCGTCCTCAGATCTTCGGATGACCCGGGGACGTCATTGGCCGGGCTGCTGCAGTGGGGTCCTCACGGACGGGCGGCTATCGGGAGCCTTCCGCGTCCGTGGGAGCGGTGCTTGTGGCGCTGGCTCCTGCGGAGACCTCGTCGACCGTGGGCTCACTGACGTCGACGTAGTCAAGGGGATTGTCCTGTGATTCTACATCAGCGTCCACGTCCTTCCGGCCGCGACCCGGCTGGTACGGCGACGGCTCGAGTCCGAGGTGCCGGCGACGCTGCACGATGAGGATGGCGATTCCGACCACGATGCCGATGATCGCGGCCCAGACGTTGCTGCGCAGGCCGAGGATGATCTCGCTCGGATCGATGCGGATGGACTCCCACACCACGCGACCCGCGCTGTACCAGATGAGGTAGATCGCGAACAGGCGCCCCCACTGGAAGGCGGTGGCCTTCCGGCTCAGCCAGAGCAGGACGATCACGCCGAGACCGTTCCAGATCACTTCGTAGAGGAACGTCGGGTGGAACAGCGTGCCCTCGGGAAGGCCGGGAGGGAACGCGGAGTTCGTCGACTCGATCTCGAGTCCCCATGGCAGATCGGTCGGCAGCCCGAAGAGCTCGTGGTTGAACCAGTTGCCGAAGCGCCCCATGGCCTGTGCGAGCAGCAGACCGGGCGCGAGAGCATCCGCGAACGTCCAGAAGCGGATGCCGGACCAGCGGCAGCCGAGGTAGGCGCCGACCGCACCACCGATGAGCGCACCGAAGATCGCGATGCCGCCCTCCCAGATCGCCCAGACGGATCCGGGCTCGAACGGGTTCCAGGTGTTCTTGCCCTCGCCGAAGTAGAAGCCGGGGTGGGTGAGCACGTGGAAGATGCGCGCGCCGATGATCGCGAGCGGCACCGCGAGGATCGAGATGTCGATGACCACCCACGGCTCCGCACCGCGACGTGTCAGGCGGTGGTTGGTCAGGAGCACTGCGGCGATGATGCCCGCGATGATGCACAGGGCGTAGAAGTGCACGCGGATCGGACCGAGGTCGATGTACGACACCGGCGGGCTGGGGATGCTGGCGAGCACGCCGCCGATGGTGCTGTGGAGCGCGAGGGACATGAGAGCGATCCTAGTTCTGAGAGACGGGGCACGCCGACGCGGTGCCGGCGGCCAGGGTGCGGGTGACGTCTGCGAGAGCGGGGATGCCCCCGTCGCGGAGGGCACGGACGAGTGCGGTGCCGACGATCGCGCCGTCGGCGTACTCCGACACCCCGGCGATCTGCTCGGCGGTGGAGATGCCGATGCCGACGCACGCGCGCACGGCCCCGTGCTCACGCAGGCGCGCCACGAGCGTGCGCGCCGCACGGTCGAGCTCGGCGCGCTCGCCCGTGATGCCCATGGTCGAGACGGTGTAGACGAAGCCGGTGGAGGACTTCACCACGAGCTCGAGGCGCTCCTCGGTCGATGTGGGGGCGGCGAGGAACACGCGGTCGAGACCCGTGCGCTCACTCGCGGCGATCCACTCCTGCGCGACATCGGGAGTGATGTCGGGGGTGATCAGGCCCGCCCCGCCCGCGGCGAGGAGGTCATCGGCGTAACGGTCGACCCCGTACTGGAAGACGGGGTTCCAGTAGGTCATGACGAGGACCGGCACGTCGGTGGCGTCGGTGATGGCCTTCACCGCGGTGAAGAGGTCCTTCATCTTGAAGCCGCCCGCGAGAGCGGCCGTCGTCGCCTCCTGGATGACGGCGCCGTCCATGACGGGATCGCTGTACGGCGGACCGAGCTCGATGATGTCGACACCGTTCTCGGCGAGGGTGATCGCCGCCTGGATGCTCGTCTCGAGGTCGGGGTAGCCGACGGGCAGATACCCCACGAACGCGCTGCGCCCTGCGGCCTCGGCGCGGCGGATGGCTTTTTCGACGGGGCTCGTGATGACGTCGCTCATGACTGCGGCTCCCCCTTCGTGGCGGCGTCCTCGGCCGGGGTCTCGGCGTCGGCGTCGTGCGCGAGTGCCTGCGCGTCGTAGAGGTCGAAGTACCGGGCTGCGGTGTCCATGTCCTTGTCGCCGCGTCCCGACAGACATACCGCGAGGACCGCGTCTGGACCGAGCTCGCGCCCGAGCCGGAGCGCGCCGGCCAGGGCATGAGCCGACTCCACGGCGGGGATGATCCCTTCGGTGCGACTGAGCAGACGCAGAGCCTGCATGGCCTCGTCATCGGTCGCCGGGATGTACTCCGCGCGGCCGATATCTGCGAGCCAGGAGTGCTCAGGGCCGACGCCCGGGTAGTCGAGACCGGCCGAGATCGAGTGCGACTCGATCGTCTGACCGTCCTCGTCCTGGAGGACGTACGTCTTCGCGCCGTGCAGGATGCCGGGTCGTCCGCGTTCGATCGACGCGGCGTGCTTGTCGGTGTCGACGCCGTCGCCGGCAGCCTCGACGCCGTAGAGCTTCACGCCCTCATCGTCGAGGAAGGCGTCGAACATGCCGATCGCGTTGGAACCTCCGCCGACGCAGGCGATCACGGCATCCGGAAGGCGACCGACCTCGTCGAGCAGTTGCTGACGCGCCTCTTCGCCGATGATCTTCTGGAAGTCGCGGACCATCGCCGGGAACGGATGCGGGCCCGCCGCGGTGCCGAAGATGTAGTTGGTGGTCTCGACCGAGGCCACCCAGTCGCGGTAGGCGTCGTTGATCGCGTCCTTCAGCGTGCGCGAGCCAGAGGTCACAGGGACGACCTCGGCGCCGAGCAGGCGCATGCGTGCGACGTTGAGCGCCTGGCGCTCGGTGTCGACCTCGCCCATGTAGATCGTGCAGTCGAGGCCGAACAGCGCCGCTGCGGTCGCCGTCGCGACACCGTGCTGTCCTGCTCCGGTCTCCGCGATCACACGGGTCTTGCCCAGGCGCTTGGTGAGCAGCGCCTGTCCGAGCACGTTGTTGATCTTGTGCGAACCCGTGTGGTTGAGGTCCTCGCGCTTGAGGAACACCCGCGCTCCGCCCGCGTGCTCGGCGAACCGTTGGACCTCGGTGAGCGGAGAGGGACGCCCCGCGTACGAGCTCAGCAGATGCGAGAGCTCGGCACGGAACTCCGGGTCGGCGATGGCCGCCGCGTACGCCTCGGTGAGTTCGTCGATCGCGGCGATGAGCGATTCGGGCATGTAGCGCCCGCCGTAGTCGCCGAACAGCGGACCGTGCTGGTCGCGCAGACCCATTCAGACCTCCAGGAAGCTCTTGAGCGTGGCGATCGGGTCGCCCGTGACGAGCGCTTCCCCGATCAGGACGACATCCGCACCCGCGGAGCGGTAGTGCGCGACGTCGGCAGGGGTGAGCACCGCGGACTCGGCGATCTTCACCGCGGAGTCCGGGATGCGCTCGACGAGGCGGCCGAAGAGATCGCGGTCGAGTTCGAGCGTCTTCAGGTCACGAGCGTTGACCCCGATCAGCGGAGAACCCAGGTCGATGGCGACCTCGAGCTCCTCGGCGGAGTGGGTCTCGACGAGCGGGGTCATCCCGAGGTCGCCGATGAAC
Source organism: Microbacterium sp. ZW T5_45 (assembly GCF_044987415.1). Classification (NCBI taxonomy): domain Bacteria; kingdom Bacillati; phylum Actinomycetota; class Actinomycetes; order Micrococcales; family Microbacteriaceae; genus Microbacterium; species Microbacterium sp. ZW T5_45. Next base: position 86,588 of record NZ_JBJDRJ010000010.1, read on the forward strand.
CCGAAGAGGTCTTCGAGGACATCGCGGTCGAGGCCCGCGACGATGAGCAGCACGAGGTCGGCGCCCGCGGCACGCGCCTCGAGGACCTGATACCGCGTGGCGATGAAGTCCTTGCGGAGCACCGGGAGGGCGACCCTGGCTGTGACGGCCTCGAGGTCCGCGAGACTGCCGCCGAACCGGCGCTCCTCGGTCAGCACGCTGATCGCCGACGCGCCGCCGGTCTCGTACAGCGAGGCCTGGTGGGCGGGATCCGGGATCTCGGCGAGTGCGCCGCGCGATGGGCTGGCCCGCTTCACCTCGGCGATGATCTTGACACGGTCGGCGGGCGACAGGAAGCTGAGTGCGTCCTTCGCTGCCGGGCGCGCGACGGCATCACGTTCGACCTCGGCCAGGGGCCGGGTGAGGGCGCGACGCTCGGCGTCTGCGACAGCGCCGGCCGTCAGGTCGGCGAGGACCACTAGTGCCCCTTCGGCTGGTACTTGGGGCCCTTCACGCCGTATCCGGCCTTCGCGAGAGCCCAGCCGACGAGAGCGCCGACGGGGATGATCGCGACACCGACCCAGACACCCACAGGCTGCTCGAGGCAGAAGAAGAGGGTGCCCACCGTGAAGCCGAGGAGCATGATGATCACGGCGGTCCAGGCTGCGGGAGAGTGTCCGTGTCCGGGGTCGGCGATCGGGTTGGTCATGTTCTCCTCCGGAGGGACGGCGTAGCGGGATCTGGTTCAGTCTATCGGGGTCAACGCGTCGGATCGGTTCCGCGGGACAGCTCGTCCCAGGAATCGATCGCATCGACGGGGCCCGTCGCGACAGCGCGAGCGGCGGCATCCGTCTGGTATCGACGACCGCCGGTCTTCCAGCCGCGCCACGTGATCAGGACGACCACGGATGCCGCGAGCAGGATCACCCAGCCGACCAGGGCGATCCATGGCCAGGGGGTGGGGACGATGCCGGCGATCACGTCGGCGAGACCTTCGTCGCCCGCGAGGCCCGTCGTCTCGGTGACGGTCGCTCCGACCGCGGAGACCGATGGGCCGACGAGCAGTTGCAGCGTGCTCCAGCCGAGGAGCACGGCGGTCGCGGCGGCGAGCACGCCGAACACGAGTCGTAACGTCCTGCCGGTGATCGACAGGGCGGCACCGAGCGCGAGAACCGCCAGGCTGAGCGGCGCGAGCAGCGGCAGCGCGGATGCTCCGGGAACGAGGATCTCGGCGCCGGCATCGGCGCGCTGCACCGTGAGCCAGGTCTGCGTGGACGAGATGATGCCGATCGCGCCTCCCAGGAGGAGACCGGAGACGCCGATCGACCGGCCTCTGCGAGCCAGGCTCATTCGGAGGCGCTCCCCACCACGGCTTCGAGATCGGTCGTGTCGAAGCACGTCCGAGTGCCGGTGTGGCAGGCCGGCCCGGTCTGGTCGACGCGCAGCAGGATCGCGTCCCCGTCGCAGTCCAGCCGAGCCTCGTGCACGACCTGGATGTGTCCGGAGGTGTCGCCCTTGCGCCAGTACTCCTGGCGGGATCGCGACCAGTAGACCGCGCGGCCGGTGGTGAGCGTGCGTCGCAACGCCTCATCGTTGACCCACGCCATCATGAGGACCTCGTTCGTGTCCCACTGCTGCACGATCACCGGGGCGAGCCCATCGGCGTTGAAGGCCACCTGTGCGATCCGGGATTCGATGTCGCTCACCTGACCGTCACTCCTTCCGCGCGAAGCGCGTCCTTGACGTCGCCGACGGTCATCGCGCCGGTGTGGAACACGCTGGCGGCGAGCACGGCATCCGCGCCCGCCTTGATGGCCGGAGCGAAGTGCTCGACCGCCCCGGCGCCGCCGGAGGCGATGACGGGGACGGATGCCGCCTCCCGCATCAGGGCGACGAGTTCGAGGTCGAAGCCGTCGCGCGTTCCGTCGGCGTCGATGGAGTTGACGAGCAGCTCGCCGGCACCGCGCTCCGCGGCCTCGCGTGCCCATTCGATCGCATCGAGTTCGGTCTGCGTACGGCCGCCGTGGGTGGTGACGACGAAGCCGGATGCCGTTCCGGAGGCACGCTTGATGTCGAGCGAGAGCACGAGCACCTGCGCGCCGAAGCGGTCGGCGATCTCGCCGATCAGATCCGGCCGCGCGATGGCGGCCGAGTTCACGCCGACCTTGTCGGCTCCGACCGAGAGCAGACGAGCGACGTCGTCGACGCTGCGGACTCCCCCGCCGACGGTCAGCGGCACGAAGACCTGCTCCGCGGTGCGCTGCACCACGTCGTAGGTCGTCGCCCGTGCGTCGACGGTCGCGGTGACGTCGAGGAACGTGATCTCATCCGCACCCTGCGCGGCGTAGTGACGCGCCAGCTCGACGGGATCGCCCATGTCGCGGAGGTTCTCGAAGTTCACGCCCTTGACGACACGGCCGTCGGCCACGTCGAGACACGGGATGACACGACTCGCGAGCGACATCAGAGCCTCGCGGCGTGGATCGCCGTGACGAGGATCGCCCGTGCACCGAGCGCGTAGAGGTCGTCCATGACCTGGTTCATCCCCCGCCGCGGGATCATGACGCGGACGGCGACCCAGGCTTCATCGCGCAGTGGCGAGATCGTCGGGGACTCACGGCCGGGTGCGATGGCGGTGGCCTGGTCGACGAGTTCGGCCGGCAGGTCGTAGTCGATCAGCACGAAGCGGTGCGCGACCATGACGCCGCGCAGACGACGCAGCAACGTCTCCGTACCCTCGGCGTCGCCGGGGCGGCTGATGAGCACGGCCTCGGACTCGAGGATCACCGGACCGAAGATCTCGAGCCCCGCCTGGCGGAGCGTGGTTCCGGTCGACACGACATCGGCGACGGCATCCGCCACGCCGAGGCGCACGGCCGACTCGACCGCGCCGTCCAGCTGCACGAGCTCGGCGGAGACGCCGTGCTCGCGGAGGTAGGCGCCGACGAGCCCGGGATACGCCGAGGCGACGCGCACTCCCTGCAGATCCTCGAGCGAGGAGAAGCGGCCGGGAGGGCCGGCGAAGCGGAACGTCGACCCGCCGAAGCCGAGCTGCTCGATCTCGCGAGCGGGCTGCTGCACGTCGAGCAGCAGGTCGCGACCGGTGATCCCGACGTCGAGAGCGCCGGATGCGACGTACGTCGCGATGTCACGGGGACGGAGGAAGAAGAACTCGACGTCGTTCTCGGCGTCGATCACGTGCAGGGTCTTGGGGTCGCGGCGACCGGCGTATCCGGCCTCCGCGAGCATCTCGGCGGCGGTCTCGGAGAGAGAGCCCTTGTTGGGAACGGCAATGCGCAGCATGTCTGGCTTTCAGATCGAATCGGGATGGGCGAGGCGCATCACAGATGTCGATACACGTCCTGCAGCGAGAGACCCTTGGCGATCATCATCACCTGCAGGTGGTAGAGGAGCTGCGAGATCTCCTCGGCGGCGGCCTCATCGGACTCGTACTCGGACGCCATCCAGACCTCGGCGGCCTCCTCGACGATCTTCTTCCCGATCGCGTGGACGCCCCCGTCGAGCTCTGCGACCGTACCCGATCCCTCGGGCCGGGTCTCCGCCTTGTGGCTGAGCTCAGCGAACAGTTCGTCGAAAGTCTTCACGAATCAAGGCTAGCGGCTCTGGCGAGGTCCCTGAGCCGGGTGACGGCCGCCTCGACGTCGTCGGCCCCGTACACGGCGGATCCGGCGACGAAGGTGTCGGCTCCGGCCGCCGCGGCGATCTCGATGGTCGCGTCGGAGATGCCCCCGTCGACCTGGAACCAGACGTTCGAGCCGCGACGCTTCGCCTCTTCGGAGAGGGCGCGCAGCTTCGGCATGGTCTCGGGCATGAAGCCCTGTCCGCCGAACCCGGGCTCGACCGTCATCACGAGGATCTGGTCGAACTCGTCGAGCACGTCGTACAGGCTCTCCCCCGCCGTGCCCGGCTTGATCGCGATACCTGCACGCGCACCGATGCCGCGCAGCCTCCGGGCCAGAGCCACAGGCTCCGTCGCGGCCTCGAGATGGAAGGTGACGCTCGCGGCTCCCAGCTCGGCATAGCCGGGGGCCCAGCGGTCCGGGTCGGAGATCATCAGGTGCACGTCCAGCGGCACCGGACTCGTCGCCTGGATGCGTTCGACCATCTGCGGGCCGAACGTGAGGTTGGGGACGAAGTGGTTGTCCATGACGTCGACATGCGCGAAGTCGGCCGTGGCGATCTTCGCGAGGTCGCGCTGCATGTTGACGAAGTCCGCGGCGAGGATGCTCGGGTTGATGCGGGGGGAACCGGGCAGGTGCATGCGGGTCACTTCTCCTTCTGATCGGATGCGGTGCGTTGGAGCAGCGCGAGGAACATGGCGTCGGTGCCGTGACGATGGGGCCACAGCTGCACGTGCGAGGCATCGTCGCCCGCGAGGTCGATCGGCGAGACCGCGACGCCCGCCAGTGCGGAGCGCGTGTCCAGTTCGACGAGGTCGTCTCGACCGCGAAGCACGTCCTGCACAACGCCGACCGTCTCCGCGAGGTGCGGCGAGCAGGTCACATAGGCGACGATGCCTCCGGGGGCGAGGGCGTCGACCGCCGCTGAGAGCAACTCGGTCTGCAGCGGCACGAGCTCGGCGACATCTGCAGGCGACTTGCGCCACCGGGCTTCGGGTCGACGCCGCAGAGCCCCGAGCCCCGTGCAGGGGGCGTCGACGAGGATCCTGTCGAACTCCCCGGATCGGCGACGCGCCAGTTCACGTCCGTCGTCCTCGTGCACGACGACCTCGCCCGGGACCGGACGCAGGGCGTTGCGGACGAGACCGGCACGGGCGGGGACGACCTCATTGGCCTCGAGGATCACGCCGCGCTGATGCGCGATGGCGGCGAGCAGGGCGGTCTTGCCGCCGGGCCCCGCGCAGAGGTCGAGCCAGCGCTCCCCCTCGGCGATCGGTGCGGCGCCCGCCAGCGCCAGGGCGACGAGCTGCGAGCCCTCGTCCTGCACCCTGACCCGTCCACCGGATCCGGCGACGATGCGGAGCGGATCTCCGCCGGGCGATCCGAACGCCGTCGGGGCGTAGGGACGCCGGGGCTCACCCTGCTCGGCGAGTCCGGGAAGCGCGACCAGGGTGACCTCGGGCGACGCGTTGTCGGCATCGAGCAGAGCCTCGAGTTCCTCTGCCCGCCCCTCGGCGGCGAGGGCGCGCCGCAGCGCGCGGATCACCCAGACCGGATGGGCGGTGCGCAGGGCGAGACGCTCGTCGTCGGATCTGGCCGCCGCGTCGATCCGTGTCTGCCACTCCTCGGCGGTCGCACCGGCGATGCGGCGCAGCACGGCGTTCGCGAAGTTCGCCGCTCCCCTGCTCTGCGTGGATGCGACGAGGTTGACGGACTCATTGACCGCGGCGTGCGTGGCGACCCGAGTGGCGAGGAGCTGGTGGGAGGCCAGTCGAAGGGCGTCGAGAACCGCCGGATCGATCTCGGCCACTGGACGATCCGCTGCTGCGGCGATGATCGCGTCGTAGGTCCCACGACGGCGCAGCGTGCCGTACGTCAGCTCGGTCGCGAGCGCGGCGTCCTGCACCGACAGGTTCGCCTCGGTGATCGCGGACGGCAGCATGAGGTTCGCATACGCGTCGGACTCGGTCACCGCGCGCAGTACGTCGAAGGCGACGCGACGGGCCGGCTGCACGGTGCGCATCGGCCCACCGGCGCGAGTCGGGCCACCGGAGCGACCAGATCCACCGGGGCGGCGATCGCGCCCCGGCCGAGAAGGAGGATTCGGGTCGCGACGATCGGCGCTCATGATCCCGCTCGCAGGCCCTCGGTGGAGCGCTGCCCACGCCACCAGTCGACCGCGTTCATGGCCCCCTTGCCGGCCGGCTGCACGCGTGCCACGGCGAGTGCGGCATCGGCGGTGCCGATGAGGAGCACGTGCTTCGTCGCGACGATCTCCCCCGGGGCGAGCGTCGAGTCGTCCGTGGGAGACGCCTCGAGGATCTTCACCCGAACCCCGTCGACGGTCGTGTGGGCTCCCGGCTCCGGCGTGACACCACGGAACCGCGAGAACACCGCCTGAGACGGGAGGTTCCAGTCGAGCAGCCCGTCGTCGATGGTGAGCTTCGCCGCGAGGGTCGCATCGCCCACCTGCGGCAGCGCGCGTGCCGTGCCCACGGCGATGGCGGACACCACCTCGGCGGTGAGAGCGGCTCCCCGCTCCGCGAGGATGTTCAGCGCCACGTCTGCGGTCGCGTCGGCCGGCACATCCACCTCGAGGGTCGCGAACACGTCACCGGCATCCAGCGCAGGTACGAGCTGGAAGACGCTGGCGCCCAATACCTCGTCGCCCGCGATCAGCGCGCGCTGCACGGGCGCCGCGCCTCGCCACGCGGGGAGCAGCGAGAAGTGCAGGTTGATCCAGCCGGCGTCGGGCGTCGAGAGGAGCGGCTCGCGGACCAGGCCGCCGTAGGCCACGATCACTCCGAGCTCGGGGCGGAGCGCCGCGATCGCCGCGGTCGCCTCGTCATCGAGTCGGGCGGCCTTGATCAGCGGAATCCCGAGTTCGTCGGCCGTCTGTGCGACGGGCGACGCCGTCAGCACCCGCCTGCGCCCCAGAGGCGCGTCGGGCCGGGTGACCACGGCGAGGATGTCGTGCTCGGCCGCGAGGCGACGAAGCGTGGGGACGGCAGCCGACGGTGTGCCGGCGAAGACGAGGCGCATGAAAAGTACTCCGGAAGGGTCAAAGCTCTGGATCGAGGATATCGAGCTTGATCGAGAGGGGGTTGCGGACCGTGCGGCCTCTGCCACGACGATTGCCCACGGCCTCGGCGACGAGAGCCGCGCGCAGCGCGGTCGCGACCCTCGCTCCTGCGCTGTAGTCGAAACGGACGAGGGCGCGCAGCCGGGGCGGGAGGTCATCGGAATCGATCGGGACCGGCCCGAGCACCGCGTCGGGCGGAAGGGCGAGCTCGGACAGGGAGCCGAGCGCGCGATCGAGCGCCGCCTTGGTGCCCTCCACGAGAGCGACGCGGGCCGCCGGCGGCATGTGCAGAGGAGCGCGTTCGGCGAGCTCGGCTCGCGCGTACCCGGACTGGTTCCAGGTGGCGAGAGCCCTGGCCACACCTCCGTCCACGCCGACCAGGTGCACGGGTGCTCCCGGCGCGGCGAGGGCGGCCGCGTTCGACCACCACCGCAGGCACGACTCGCCGATGCGCAGGTCCGGCGCCTGGAGCATCCGTGGTCCGTCGAGCAGGACGACGGCGCGGTAGCCGCCATCGGCGACCGGCTCGGCGCCCCGGGTTGCGACGACGAGTGACGGCTTGTCGGCGACGCGTTCGATGGGATGGGCGCTGTCGGCGACGATCACCCGGATGCCGGGGAACGCACGACCGAGCTCGTCGGCTGTGCGTTCACTGCCCGAGGACGCGAGACGCAGCTTCGTCGAGGAGCAGGCCGGGCAGGACCATGCCCGCGCTCCCCGTCCGCACCACGCGCAGACCGGCACCGCGCCCCGATGGGCCGCCCCGAGGGGGCCGCCGCAGTGTGCGCATCGCGCGGGCGCTCGGCACTCCGCGCAGACGAGGGTCGGCGCGAAACCGGGCCGTGAGACCTGGACGAGCACCGGTCCCTCGGCGGCCGCAGCACGGGCGGACAGGAATGCGGACGAGGGCAGACGCTGCGGGGCGGGCTGCTCGAGCTCCTGCGGGGTGCTCAACGACACCCTCGGCAGCACGCGCCTGGTGGCTCTGACATCGCTCAGCCATCCGTGCGACACGAGGCGCTCGACGTCGGTGGTGCGGGAGTGGCCGACGAACAGGAGCGCGGATCCCTCCTGCTCCTGGCGGACGAGCGCGACGTCCCGCGCGTGCACGTAAGGCGCGAGCGGCTCGCCTAGCAGCGGATCTCCGTCGTCCCAGATCGCGACGAGCCCCGCCACGACCGGCGCGTATGCGGCGGATCGGTTGCCGATCACGATGCACGGGGCGTCCTCGAGCGATCGCAGGAACGCCCGATAGCGGTCGGGGTTCGTCTGCCGGGAGTCGTACCTGGCGACCGCCTCGGCGGGGACGAGTTCATCCAGTGCCGCGCGCAGGCGGTCGAGATCGCGATGGTCGGGAACGATGAGGATGCTCGATCTGCCCTCCTCGAGCATGGCGGTCGCCGTGGACGCCATCAGCGCGGCCCAGCCGAGCACGTCGCCGTGCGGCTGCGGGATCGCTTCGACGGCCGCCCGCCCGCCAGAGGTCAGCACCTCGGCCAGACCGTCGTACGCGGCCACGACCTCCGTCGCGCGCGTACGCTCGGCGACCCCAGGGCGCACGGGTTCGGAGTCCGCCGTCCATGCCTTCTCGACCCGCACCTGCCGCTTCGGGATCACCAGGCGCAGCACGTCGGACTCCGAACCCGCTGCGCGATCGGCGACGCGTCGCGCCAGCCGGTGCAGCCGGTCCGGCAGCACCGGAACCGTCGAGACGACGCTCTCGACCTCGGAGAGAGGTCGATCCGCGTCGTCCTCGTCGTCGAGCTCCACGACGTAGCCGTCGATCACGCGTCCGGCCGTGCGCAGCGGCACCCGCACGCGCACGCCGAGCGGCACCTCGCCCAGAGCATCCGGAATCGCATAGTCGAACAGCCTGTCCAATTGCGGCAACGGCGAGTCCAGGAGCACGCGCGCGATGCGGCGGCTCTGCGACGACATCAGAGGCGACTCCGGCTCAGAGCCCGGCGACGCGACGGAGGTCGTCGACGCGGTCGGTGCGCTCCCAGGTGAAGTCGGGGAGTTCGCGTCCGAAGTGACCGTACGCGGCGGTCTGCGCGTAGATCGGGCGCAGGAGGTCGAGCTCCTCGATGATCGCCTGGGGACGCAGATCGAACACGCTCGTGATCGCCTCGATGATCGTCTCGTCCGAGACCTTGCCCGTGCCGAACGTCTCGACGTAGAGGCCCACCGGACGGGCGACGCCGATCGCGTAGGCCACCTGCACCTCGAGACGGTCGGCGAGGCCTGCCGCCACGGCGTTCTTCGCGACCCAGCGCGTGGCGTATGCGCCCGAACGGTCGACCTTGGACGGGTCCTTGCCGCTGAACGCGCCGCCGCCGTGGCGGGCGGCCCCGCCGTAGGTGTCGATGATGATCTTCCGGCCGGTCAGACCGGCGTCGCCCTTGGGGCCGCCGGTGACGAACGGGCCTGCGGGGTTGATGTAGAAGGTGACGTCGTCGAGGTCGAGGCCGGTCGTCTGCAGCACCGGATCGATCACGTGCTCGTGCACCTGCGCCTGCAGGTCCGCCTGAGAGACGTCGGGATTGTGCTGCGTCGAGAGCACGATCGCGTCGACCGTCTTCGGCGTGAATCCGTCGTATCCCAGCGTCACCTGGGTCTTGCCGTCGGGGCGCAGGAACGGCAGCAGACCGGAGCGACGCACCTCGGAGAGGCGCTCCGCGATGCGATGCGCCGTCCAGGCGGCCATCGGCATGAGCTGGGGGGTCTCGTTCGTCGCGAAGCCGAACATGATGCCCTGATCGCCGGCGCCCAGACCGTCGAGGCGATCGGTCGACGTGCCGTCGCGATGCTCCTGGGCGTTGTCCACTCCGGCGGCGATGTCACTGGACTGCTCGCCCACCGATACGCTCACACCGCACGAGGACCCGTCGAAACCGGTGTCACTCGATGTGTAGCCGATGCCGTTGACGACCTCGCGGACGATCGTGGGGATGTCGACGTAGGCCTCGGTGCGGATCTCGCCGGCCACGTGCACGAGCCCGGTGGTGACGAGCGTCTCGACAGCGACGCGGGAGCCGCGGTCCTCGGCGAGCAGACCGTCGAGGATGCTGTCGGAGATCTGGTCGCAGATCTTGTCCGGGTGCCCTTCGGTGACGGACTCGGACGTGAACAGACGGAGGGCGCTCATCGATGCTCCAGAACGGGGTCGGAAGTTGTGCGGGTGTCACCCCATTCTGAACCGCGCCGCCGACAAAGCGGCGGCGCGGCGGGTTTTATCACTCTGCGTGACGAAGGCGGAGCTTGTCCTCGTTGATCTCGTGCAGAGCGATGGTGAGGGGCTTGTCCTCGACCGACGAGTCGACGAGCGGCCCGACGTTGTCGAACAGGTTGCCCTCGTGCAGGTCGGAGTAGTAGTCGTTGATCTGGCGCGCGCGCTTGGCCGCGTAGATGACGAGTTCGTACTTGGAGTCGACACGGTCGAGCAGGTTGTCGATGGGGGGATCGATGATGCCCTTGTTGTGATGTCCGGCCATGATGGACCTCCTGATCAGGCGACGGGAGTCGTCGCGAAGTCGGTGTGCTGCGTGGGTACGACGCCGGACGGGTCCAGCCTCGAAGGCTCGATACGACGGATCAGCGCGCAGACGCAGAAGACAAGTCTACGACCTCGGCGGCCGCGGTGGCGACGTCCTCGTTCACGATGAGGTGGTCGAACTCGTTCTGCGCGGCGAGTTCGACCTTGGCGGTGCGCAGTCTGCGGGCGCGCTCCTCCTCGTCCTCGGTGCCTCTTCCGACCAGCCGATGCACCAGTTCGTCCCAGCTCGGAGGAAGGAGGAAGATCAGCGTCGCGGCCGGCTCCGCCTCGCGCACCTGGCGGGCGCCCTGCAGATCGATCTCGAGGAGCACGGTGCGTCCATCGGCGAGTGCGGCGTCGATCGGCGCTCGCGGCGTGCCGTAACGCGACCGGTTGTGCACGACGGCGTACTCCAGAAGCTCACCATCGGCGATGAGCCGGTCGAACTCGGCGTCGTCGACGAAGTAGTAGTGCACTCCGTCGATCTCACCGGGCCGCGGGGCACGGGTCGTCGCCGAGACCGAGAGGTGGATCTCGGGGTTGTGCTCACGGATGTGCGCCGCCACAGTCCCCTTGCCCACAGCCGTGGGGCCGGCGAGCACCAGCAGGCGGCTCCGTCCACCCCGAGGCTCCAGCGGCGGGAACCGGCGGTCGAGCCACTCCCGGAGGACGTCGCGCTGACGCACGCCCAGTCCCCCCAGACGCTTCACCGGCGAGATCTGCAGCTCGGTGAGGATCCTGTCGCGCTTGCCTGCGCCGATCGCGGGCAGCGACACGAGGAAGTCGGTGACCCGCATGGACCCTTCGACCGAATCCGCGTCACCGAGCGCGCGGTCGAGAACTCTCTGCGGGGTGACGACACGAGTCGTCAGATCGCGCTTGACGGCCGCCCTGGCGCGTCGGCGCTCGACGGCCCGGCGCGCGGCGGCCGCGCGATCGACCTCGGGAACGGTGCGGGACTCAGCCAAGGAGCGCCTCCGAGTATTCTGCGACGCGGGCGTCGATGGCGGCGGCGAGACCGTCGGGGCCCGCCGAGAGGATGCTGCGGCTCTCACTCGCGATCACGGCGGGGCTCATGCCCGCGAAGCGACTGGTGAGATCGGAGGGTGACGCCCCCTGCGCTCCGAAACCGGGCGCGAGGATGGGGGCGACCGGCGAGAACGCCGAGAGCCCGGCATCCGTCCACTCCACTGTCGCACCGATCACGAAACCGAAGCCGCCCCACTCCCCTGCCGCCACGGTCTCCGCATTGCGAGCAGACACCTCGGCCACCACTTCCGCGGACACCGTGCTCCCGCCCGCGGACGTCGAGCGCTGCAGGCCGGTCGCCTCTGGATTGCTGGTCGAGGCGAGGACGAAGAGACCCTTGTCGTGTGCGGCGGCCAGCCCGAAGGCGCCGTCGAGCGCTCCCACCCCGAGGAACGGGTTCACCGTCAGTGCGTCGACCTCCAGCGGCGAGCCAGGCGTGAGCCAGGCAGCGGCGTAGGCATCCATGGTCGATCCGATGTCGCCGCGTTTCGCGTCGCCGATCACGATCAGTCCGGCATCCCTCGCCGCACCGAGAACGTCCTCCAGGGCGGCGAAGCCGGCCGATCCGTACCGCTCGAAGAACGACACCTGCGGCTTCACGATGCCGACCCGCTCGGCCGCGGCCTCCACGGTCCGCAGACCGAACTCCCGAACTCCCGCAGCGTCGGCGGCCAACCCCCAGGAGGCGAGCAGCGCCTCATGGGGGTCGATGCCGACGCAGAGGGGGCCGCGCGCGTCGAGGACCGCGCGGACCCGCTCGCCGAAGCCTCCGGTCACACCGACGCCGTCCGGTCGAGGGCGTACTCCTGCAGGCTTCGGACCTTGAAGCCCTCGTGAGCCGCATCCATTCCGCTCACCGCGGCACCGAGCACGGCCATGGTCGTGAACAGCGCCTTGTCGGCGGCCACCGCTGCGGCGCGGATCTCGTAGCCGTCGGCGCGGGCAGCGCCTCCGGACGGAGTGTTCACGACGATGTCGATCTCTCCGTCGTTGATGAGGTCGACGATGTTGCGCTCGCCGGACTCCTGCGTGTCGCTGTACTTCTCGACGACCGTGACCGAGATGCCGTTGCGCGAGAGGATCTCGGCGGTGCCCTCGGTCGCGACGATCGTGAAGCCCTGCTGCTGCAGACGGTGCGCGGGCAGGATCACCGCACGCTTGTCGGAGTCGGCCACCGAGATGAACACGGTGCCCGAGGTCGGCATGCCTCCGTAGGCTGCGGCCTGGCTCTTGGCGAACGCGGTCGGGAAGTCGCGGTCGATGCCCATGACCTCGCCGGTGGAGCGCATCTCCGGGCCGAGGACCGAGTCGACGGTCTTGCCGTCGGCGGTGCGGAAGCGCTTGAACGGCAGCACGGCCTCCTTGACAGCGACGGGGGCGTCGAGCGGAACTCGGGAGCCGTCGCTCTCGGGCAGCAGTCCCTCGCCCTTGAGCTCGGCGATGGTGGAGCCGGCCATGATGCGGCTGGCCGCCTTCGCGAGCGGGATGCCGAGCGCCTTGGACACGAAGGGCACCGTGCGGCTCGCGCGGGGGTTGGCCTCGATGACATAGAGCACGCCGGCGCTGATCGCAAACTGCACGTTCAGCAGACCGCGCACTCCGACGCCCTCGGCGATCGCCAGGGTCGCCTCGCGGACGCGATCGATGTCGGTGCGACCGAGCGAAACGGGCGGAAGCGTGCAGCTCGAGTCTCCGGAATGGATACCGGCCTCCTCGAGGTGCTCCATGACGCCGCCGATGTAGAGCTCGGTGCCGTCGTAGAGCGCGTCCACGTCGAGCTCGATGGCGTCGTCGAGGAACCGATCGACGAGAAGCGGCTTGCCCTCCTCGATCACGACCTCGCCCGCGGTGCGCACGAAGTAGTCGCGCAGCGCGTCCGAGCTGTAGACGATCTCCATGCCACGACCGCCGAGCACGAAGCTGGGACGGACGAGCACCGGATAGCCGATCTCCTCGGCGATCGCGACAGCGCCATCGGCGTCGATCGCGGTGCCGTGACGCGGGGCCAGGAGACCCGCAGTGTCGAGCAGCTGCGAGAACAGCTCGCGCTCCTCCGCGATGTCGATCGCCGCAGGACTGGTGCCGAGAACCGTGTAGCCCGCGGCCTCGATGCCCTTCGCGAGCCCCAGCGGGGTCTGGCCGCCGAGCTGGCAGACGACTCCGAGGATGGTGCCGCTCGCCGCCTCGGCGTCGAGCACCTCGAGCACGTCCTCGAGCGTGAGCGGCTCGAAGTACAGACGGTCCGAGGTGTCGTAGTCGGTCGACACGGTCTCGGGGTTGCAATTGACCATCACCGTCTCGTAGCCGGCATCCGACAGGGCGAACGACGCGTGCACGCACGAGTAGTCGAACTCGACGCCCTGTCCGATGCGGTTCGGACCGGACCCGATGATCACGACCTTGGTGCGCTCGGACGGGGCGACCTCGGTCTCGAAGTCGTAGCTCGAGTAGTGGTACGGGGTGAGGGCGGGGAACTCGCCGGCGCAGGTGTCGACCGTCTTGTACACGGGGCGGATGCCGAGACCGTGGCGCACGCCGCGGATCTCCGCCTCGGACTCGCCGCGGATCTCCGCGATCTGCGCGTCGGAGAAACCGTGCTCCTTGGCATAGCGCAGGGTGGCGGCATCCAGCTCGGCGGCCGAACGCACGATCTCGGCGACTTCGTTGATCAGCACGATCTGGTCGAGGAACCACGGGTCGATCGCCGTGGCGTCGAATGCCTGCTCGACCGTCGCACCCTTGCGCAGCGCCTGCTGCAGGGTGACGATGCGCCCGTCGGTCGGGGTCTTCGAGATCTCGAGGAGCTCCTCGAGAGAGCGCTCCTCGATTCCCCAGTGGAAGCTGGAGCCGCGCTTCTCGAGCGAGCGCAGTGCCTTCTGCAGGGCCGTGGCGTAGTTGCGGCCGATCGCCATCGCCTCGCCGACGGACTTCATGGTCGTGGTGAGTGTCGCGTCGGCGGCCGGGAACTTCTCAAACGCGAAGCGGGGAACCTTGACGACGACGTAGTCGAGCGTGGGCTCGAAGCTCGCCGGGGTGACGCCTGTGATGTCGTTCGGGATCTCGTCGAGGCGGTAGCCGAGGGCGAGCTTCGCGGCCAGCTTCGCGATCGGGAAGCCCGTGGCCTTCGATGCGAGAGCAGACGACCGCGAGACGCGAGGGTTCATCTCGATGACGATGATGCGGCCGTTCTCGGGGTTCACCGCGAACTGGATGTTGCAGCCACCGGTGTCCACGCCGACGGCGCGGATGATGTCGATGCCGATGTCACGCAGACGCTGGTACTCGCGGTCCGTGAGGGTCAGGGCAGGAGCGACGGTGATCGAGTCACCGGTGTGCACGCCCACAGGATCGACGTTCTCGATCGAGCAGACGACGACCGTGTTGTCGGCGGTGTCGCGCATGAGCTCGAGCTCGTACTCCTTCCAGCCGAGGATCGACTCCTCGAGCAGGACCTCGTTCGTCGGAGAGTCGTGCAGGCCGGCGCCGCCGATACGGCGGAGGTCCTCCTCGTTGTAGGCGAAGCCCGAGCCGAGACCTCCCATGGTGAAGCTGGGGCGGACCACGAGCGGGTAGCCGAGCTTCTCGGCGCCGGCGAGCAGGTCGTCCATCGAGTGGGCGATCACGCTCTTGGCGACGTCGGCGCCCGCCTCGATCACGAGCTCCTTGAAGATCTGACGGTCCTCGCCCTTCTTGATCGCGTCGACCTTGGCGCCGATCAACTCGACGCCGTACTTCGCGAGGATGCCGCGCTCGTCGAGGGCCATGGCAGCGTTGAGAGCCGTCTGACCGCCGAGCGTCGGCAGGATCGCGTCGGGCTTCTCCTTGGCGATGATCGTCTCGATGACCTCGGGGGTGATCGGCTCGATGTAGGTCGCGTCGGCGAAGTCGGGGTCGGTCATGATCGTGGCCGGGTTGGAGTTCACGAGGATGACGCGGACGCCCTCCTCGCGGAGCACGCGGCACGCCTGGGTACCGGAGTAGTCGAATTCGCAGGCCTGGCCGATGACGATCGGGCCGGATCCGATGACGAGGACGGAGTTGATGTCGTCGCGCTTGGGCATTACTTTGCGTCCTTCTGGGAGGCGAGGACCAGGTCACGGAACCGGTCGAAGAGGTAGTTGGCGTCGTGGGGGCCGGCGGCGGCCTCGGGGTGGTACTGCACCGAGAAGGCGGGGATGTCGAGGGCGCGGAGCCCTTCGACCACGTTGTCGTTCAGACCGACGTGGCTGACCTCGACCTTGCCGTAGCCCTCCGGGCTGTCGAAGGAGCCCTCGAGGGGCGCCTCGACCGCGAAGCCGTGGTTGTGGGCCGTGATCTCGACCTTGCCCGTCGCCTTGTCGAGCACCGGCTGGTTGATGCCGCGGTGGCCGAAGGTGAGCTTGTAGGTGCCGAGGCCGAGCGCGCGTCCGAAGAGCTGGTTGCCGAAGCAGATGCCGAAGTACGGCAGCTTCGCATCGAGCACCTCGCGGAGCACCGCGACCTGCGCGTCGGAGGCCGAGGGGTCGCCGGGGCCGTTGGAGTAGAACACCGCGACCGGATCGATCGCCGTGATGTCGGCGAAGGTCGACGACTGCGGGAGCACGTGCACCTCGAAGCCGCGGGCGGCGAGGTTGTCGATCGTCGCCTGCTTGACACCGAGGTCGAGCACGGCGAGGTTGCCGATCTTCTCCCCCAGCGCGGTCGTGACCGTGGCGACCTCGACCGAGACCTGCGATGAGAGGTTCTGGCCAGCCATCTCCGGCGCCTCGCGGACGATGCGCAGATGCTCCTCGGCGTCCAGCCCCGCGGCCTCGCCCGAGAAGATGCCGCCGCGCATGGAACCGGCGGAGCGGATGTGGCGGGTGATCGCGCGGGTGTCGATCCCGCTGATCCCGACGATCCCGTCTTGGATGAGGATCTCGTCGAGCGAGGCGTTGGCGCGCCAGTTCGATACGACGCGCGAGGGGTCGCGCACGATGTAACCGGCGACCCAGATGCGACGCGACTCGGGGTCTTCGTCGTTCATTCCGGTGTTGCCGATGTGCGGCGCGGTCTGCAGCACGATCTGACCGGCGTAGGACGGGTCGGTGAGCGTCTCCTGGTAGCCGGACATACCGGTGGCGAAGACGACCTCGCCGAGCGTCGTGCCGAGGGCGCCGTAGGCGCGCCCGACGTGGCGGGTGCCGTCTTCGAGGACGAGGACGGCTGGTTCGGGCAGGGAGGTCATGAGGTGGCTCCTGTGTCGGGGGCGGCGGGGACGAGCCGCTGCAGTTCTGAGATGAAGGTCTTCGGGTCGCCGTCGGCGACGCGCAGGTAGGAGTCGACGATCGTGTCGTCGTCCGCGTTCCACGCCACTCGGACGAGTCCGCCGGGTTCGACGACCCGATCGATCGTGACGGTGGCTCGATCGACGCCGACGAGGCGGCTCGAGGCGAGGAACACGGTGGGCGCTCCGTCGAGGCAGAGCGCGAGACCGCGGTCGGTGACCGCCGCCTCTCCCCGTGCGCGGTACGCCAGCGGCGAGATGGTCAGGCGCTCCAGCGGCTCGTCGTGACGGGTGGTCGAGACGTAGAGCACCTCATGGCGATCCACGACCTCGGCGTGCTCCGGCACCCCGAGCGGCGCTGAGAGCGCCGAGTCTCGTCGGAGTCGTCGTCGCCACGCGATCGTCATGAGGGCGAGGATGACGAGTGCGAAGACGATCCACAGGGCGATCGCGACTTCGCGGCTCACGCGCCGAGCTCCTCGACCACGGCACCTTCGACGACGGTGAGGACGCCGCCGTGCACGGTGTACTCCACGCGGCCGGGCAGCGGACGCCCCAGGTACGGCGAGTTCCCACTGCGGCCGTGCAGATCGGCCTCGGTGAACACCCCGTCGACCGAGGCGTCGTACAGGGCGATGTGCGCGGGCTGCCCGACGGCCAGCTGCGTGCCGTGACCCGCGAGTCGACCGATGCGGGCGGGCTCGGAGCTCATGACGCGGGCGACGTCGGCCCAGCCGATCAGGCCGGTCTGCACCATCGTCTGGTGGACGACACGCAGGGCGCTCTCGAGTCCCACCATGCCGTTGGCCGCGGCCTGCCACTCGCACGCCTTGTGCTCGCTCGGGTGCGGGGCGTGGTCGGTGCCGACGATGTCGATGGTGCCGTCGGCGAGTCCCTCACGGACCGCCTCGACGTCCTCCTGACGACGCAGCGGCGGGTTGACCTTGTACCGGGCGTCGTAGCCGCGCACCAGCTCCTCGGTGAGGAGCAGGTGATGCGGGGTGACCTCGGCGGTGACCTGGATGCCGCGCTTCTTGGCCCAGCGGATGAGGTCCACCGAGCCGGCGGTGGACAGATGGCAGACGTGCAGACGCGACCCGACGTGCTCGGCGAGCAGCACGTCGCGGGCGATGATCGATTCCTCGGCGACGGCCGGCCAACCCGCGAGACCGAGCTCCGCCGAGACCGTGCCCTCGTTCATCTGGGCGCCCTCCGTGAGGCGGGGGTCCTGCGCGTGCTGGGCGATCACACCGTCGAAGGACTTCACGTACTCCAGCGCACGGCGCATGATCAGCGGGTCGAAGACGCAGAAACCGTCGTCGCTGAAGACGCGGACCTGCGCGCGGGAGGTCGCCATGGCGCCGAGCTCGGCGAGCCGCTCGCCCTTCTGGCCGACGGTGACGGCGCCGATCGGCTGCACCGTGGCGTAGCCGGCGGCCTCGCCGAGCGCGAGCACTTGCTCGACGACGCCTGCGGTGTCGGAGACGGGAGACGTGTTCGGCATCGCGAACACCGCGGTGAACCCGCCGGCGGCCGCGGCCTTCGTCCCGGTGAGCACGGTCTCGAATGCTTCGTAACCGGGCTCGCGCAGATGCGTGTGGAGGTCGACCAGGCCGGGAAGGGCGATGAGGCCGGCCGCGTCGATCACGCGGGCGCCGGAGCGGTGCAGACCGGTGCCGAGCTCGCTGATCACCCCGTTCTCCACGATGATGTCGGTGCTTTCGGCACCGAGAAGCTGCGCGCCGGTGATGACGAGGGTCTCGCTCACAGGTCTCCCCCTCGTTCGTCGTCTCGTTCTCCTGCCAGCAGCAGGTACAGCACCGCCATCCGGATGGACACCCCGTTCGCGACCTGCTCGAGCACGGTGGAGCGCTCGGAATCGGCCGCTTCGGAGGAGATCTCCAAGCCGCGGTTCATGGGTCCGGGGTGCATGACAATGCTACCGGTCGGAAGCCCCTGCACGCGCCGTGCGTCGAGACCCCATCGCCTCGAATACTCCCGCTCAGTCGGGAAATACGCGGCGTTCATGCGCTCGAGCTGGATGCGCAGCATCATGACGGCGTCCGGGTCCTCCGCCAGAGCGCGATCCAGGTCGTACTCGACTCGAGCGGGCCAGAGCGAGACGTTCTGCGGAACCAGGGTCGGCGGCGAGACCAGGGTCACCTCGGCACCCAGCGTGCTGAGCAGCCACACGTTCGATCGCGCGACCCGGGAGTGCAGCACGTCGCCGACGATCACGACGCGCACCCCGGCGAGATCTCGTCCGCGGCTGTCGGCACCGAAGCGCCGCTTGCGGATCGTGAACGCGTCGAGCAGCGCCTGCGTGGGGTGCTCGTGCGTGCCGTCGCCCGCGTTGACGACGCCGGCCGAGATCCATCCGCTGGTGGCGAGGGTCTGCGGGGCGCCGGAGGACGGATGCCGCACGACGACGGCATCCGCACCGATCGCCTCGAGGGTCTGAGCCGTGTCCTTGAGGCTCTCGCCCTTGGAGACGCTCGAGCCCTTCGCGGCGAAGTTGATGACGTCGGCCGAGAGGCGCTTGGCTGCGGCCTCGAACGAGATCCGGGTGCGCGTAGAGTCCTCGAAGAAGAGATTGACGACGGTCTTGCCGCGCAGCGTCGGGAGCTTCTTGATCTCGCGAGACTGAGTGTCGGCCATGTCCTCGGCGACATCGAGGATGCGAAGCGCGGTCTCGCGATCGAGGGTGCGCGTATCGAGAAGGTGTCTCATCCCTCGATCGTCACCCCCTCGACGCCGTCGTTCTCGACGAGGCGCACGTTCACGCGTTCCTGACGCGACGACGGGATGTTCTTGCCGACGAAGTCGGGACGGATCGGCAGTTCTCGGTGCCCTCGGTCGACGAGGATCGCGAGCCGCACGACGGCCGGGCGACCGATCGACTGGATCGCATCGAGGGCGGCACGGATGCTGCGTCCGGAGAACAGGACGTCGTCGACGAGGACGACCGTCTTGCCGTCGATGCCACCCGCCGGGATGTCGGTCGGCTGCGGCGAGCGGGTCGGATGCTGCGCGAGATCGTCTCGGAACAGCGTCACATCGAGCGATCCGACGGCCACCGGCACCTCGGCGATGCTGCTGATCAGTGTCGCCAGGCGTTGGGCGAGGGTGACGCCGCGGGTGGGGATCCCGAGGAGCACGAGTCCGTCAGGACCACGGTTCGACTCGAGGATCTCATGGGCGATGCGGGTCAGTGCCCGCGTGATATCGGCATCCTGAAGCACAGTGCGCGTGCTCATTCCTCCGCTCCCTTCTCCGCCTCTCAGGACGGTGTTAAAGGTTGCTTGCGTCTTTCAGTCTAGCGTGACCTCAGCGCCAGCCGAGGACGTCGCGGACGACCGCCTGGGAGGCGGGGCATCCGTCGTTCGGCAGCCCGCGCAGGTACTCGTGCGAGAGCATCGCCGTCTCCGATCCCGCTGCCGCCGTGATGCCGTCGATCGCCGCGGTCACGCGCGGCGCGGCTGCTGCGGCGTACTCCGCATCCCCGCGGCGCGACGTGTGCGGGAACACCACGAGCTCCGCCACTACCGACGCGACCTTCCTGGCGGTCGCGACGACGAGCGTCGGGGGAAGCACGCGCTGCAGGAATCGCGGCAGCGGGAAGGGCAGATCGTCGGTCACGAAGCCCTGCCACCATCCTCTGCGGGAGCGCCTCTCGTCGCCGATCTCGAGGGCGACCGACGTCCACTCCGATCCCTGAGCGCTCAGCCGGTCGTCGAACCCATCGGCTCTCACCTCGAACCCCTCGGCGACGAGGAAGTCGGTCGCGATCCGCGTCAGCCGCTCCGGCGTGGACCGCACCACCCATCTGGCGCCGCGCAACGGCCCCGTCCACGCGCCCCGGGAGGTCCGGGCGTCACGCCCCGACCCCTGCGGATGCGTCACGTCAGGATGCCAGGGCTTCGTCGGTGACCTCGTCGACCTTGCTCGCGCGGATCGGGTGGCCGCTCGTCGAGAGGCAGCGTCCCGTCGCGAGGTCCCACTTCCAGTCGTGCATGCTGCACGTCAGCACGCCGTCCTCGATCTTGCCGGTGCGGGTGAGGTCGGCGCGCAGATGCGGGCAGCGTCGCTGCACGACCCAATCGCCGATCTCAGCATCCTCGGTCTGGTCGGTCTGCTCCTGATACCAGTTCTCGACGTACTCGATCCGGTCGACCGAGAGGCACTTGAGGAACGTGGTGAGGAACTCGTTGAACTTGCCGCTGCGGCCGACCGAGAACTGCATCGACAGGAAGATCGAGTTCGACCAGTCGATTTCACGGTCGCGGATGTTGGTGGATACGAGGTCAGCGGGGATCGTGTACCAGTAGATGCACTCCTCCCCCGCGTACTCGCGCACCTTGGCCTTCGGGAAGTCGACGACCATGTCGAGGTCGCCGATCCGGAACCGCACGCAGCCTCCGACGCCGAGCCGGATCGTCCGCGACTTCTTCAGCAGCGGCTCCCACCACTCCTTCAGCGTCGCGAGGATCTCCTCGGCGGGCAGAACCTCGGCACGAGAAGCCACCTCATCGGCGATCTCCTGCTGGCGGCTCGCGCGCTGCGACTCGAGGTAGTCCCACTTCTCATCGAAGATGTGCGCGATCTCGGCATCCGAATAGAGGGTCTGCTCCATGCTCACCTCGCCGCCGTCGACCGTGACCACGGTGCCGGGGATGAAGAGCTGTCCGTCGTACTGCGGAGCCAGCTCCTTCATGTGGGCGAGGAACTGCTTCTGATCCGTGAAGATCGACTCGCCGTTACGGCCGATGCCGTTGAAGTCGAACAGCTCGTCGCGAAGGAACATGGGGGGGCCGGCCATCGGGAAGACGTGGGGGGCGTCGACCTTCTCGATGTAGTACATCGCGCGCTTGTTCTGGGCCTCGCGCTTGAGCTGCGCGAAGTTCTGCTTCGCGTCCAGCGGCAGGTCGTAGACCATGGGCCACCAGATTGCGCCGGAGACCTGCGTGAAGTACGCGTCGGGCCGGCCGAAGTGCAGGAGCTTCTCGAGGTCCAGCGGGTGGGAGTCGTTCTGGTTCAGTACCGAGCCGGTGCCGTCGTCGACGCTGAGCGAGGAGTCGCCGATCGGACCGTCACTGGGGGCACGGAGCGGTGTGATCATGATCTTGAGCTCACCGCGGTGGATGATCTCGCCGGCGGGCGCGTAGGTGATGTTCGTGTAGCCGAGGGCACGGATGTCCTGCTCGAGATCATCGATCGGGTACTCCGGCAGCAGCACCTCGATGTCCTTGCGGATGTAGCGCTCGAGGAGCTTCGGGTCGAAGTGGTCACGGTGACGGTGCGAGATGTACAGGAAGTCCGCCTCACGCCCGAAGCGCTCCCAGTCGAGGGCTCGGTTGTCGGGGAACGGGAACCAGGAGCCGAAGAAGGACGGGCCGAGAACGGGGTCGCAGATGATGTTCCCGCCGACCGTCTCGATGAACATTCCGGCGTGGCCGAGCCCGGTGATCCGCATTGCATTCCTCTCGAAGTGGACTCGGCGAGTCTACCCGCGGGTGCCTGGACGCATGCGGACGACGGGCCGTGACAATGGACCGGCGACGAGCGGATGCCGGGACGATACGGAGTCGTTACGGAAAGGCTGTCGTTTCGTGATCGAACTCTCGGGAGTTCTGCGGGCTGCGCTCCCTAGCCTTTCGGCATGACGCTCACCGCACGACGACTGACCGCACTCGTCCTCGCCACTGTCGCCCTCGTCGGGCTCACCGGTTGCACAGCCTCCAGCTCCTCGTCGGGCAGCAGTCAGGCTCAACCCGCTGCCGACGCCGCCACCGAGGAGGATTCGGCCGAACCCGACAGCGCCGTCGTCATCACCGGCCGCATCGCCATCACAACGAGCGATCCGCTGAGCGCCGCCACCGAGGCGACCGCGATCGTCGGAGAGGCGGGCGGCAGGGTGAGCGGCAGAGAGGAGCGCGCCGGCGAGGACGGTGAGCAGGCCCAGGCCGTGTTGACGCTGCGCATCCCCGCTGATGCGCTCGAGACGGTCCGCACCGCGCTCGCCGCGCTCGGGACGGTGACGGAGACCACCATGGAGACCACCGAGGTCGGCGCGGCGACACGCGATCTGGATGCCCGGATCACGACGCTGCGCACATCGATCGCCCGATACACCGAGTGGCTCGGCACCGCGGACTCCACCTCCGACCTCATCGAGCTGGAGTCGGCGATCGCCGAGCGGCAGACCGAGCTTGAGGGACTCGAGACCCAGGCCCGCGACCTGGCCGACCAGGTCTCCCTGTCGACCGTGACCTTGGCGCTGCAGTCCGAGTACGTCCCCGTCACGACGGCACCGGAGAATCTCGGCGAGGCGATCGCGATCGGGTGGTCCGGCTTCATCTCGTTCTGGACCAGCGTCGTGATCGCACTCGGGCTCGGACTCCCCTGGCTCGTCCTCCTGCTCCTCACCGCCGTGGTGATCATCTGGCTCGTGCGTCGGTCGCGACGGCGCGAGGCATCCGCTCTCGCCGCGCTGCCGGCCGGAGTCCCCGACGCGCATCTGTTCGCGGCGCCTCCCGCTCAGACGACGGCAACCCCTTCGTCCGCAGCGCATTCCGCTGCGGGGCAGACACCGCCGAACTAGGGGTGCGTCCAGCGACGGGAACCATCACGGGTGTCGGCGGCCGTTGTGGTCGACGGGGCGCTTCATGGTGAAGTGTCGAATATGGACAGAGATCCGGAGTTCGTCGTCCCGGCGACCGCTCTCGGTGCTTTCGAGACCGGCGATGACGGGACCCGCGCCTGGGCGGGTGCGCTGCCGTCGGTCGCCGCCGACGTTCTCCGGGAGTGGGAGCTTCGACAAGATGGCGTGGTCCGATCGGGGGAAGCGGGAGTCGTCGTGCCGGTGCGCCGCGCCGACGGGACCCTGGCGGTGTTGAAGTTGCAGGTGCCGCGCGCCGAGACCACGGCGGCGATCATCGGTCTCGACCGATGGGACGGTCGAGGGATCGTCCGCCTCCTGCGCAGCGACGGCGTTCGAGGCGCCATGCTCCTCGAACGCCTCCACTCTGATCGCACCCTCGAGGCCGTCGAGGATGACGACGACGCCGTTCAGGTGATCGGGTCCCTGCTCTCACGCCTGCACAGCGCACCGGCACCCGAGGGGATCCCTCGGCTCCGGACGATCCTCTCGGAGATGCTCGACGCCGCTCCCACAGCGATGCGAGCCTTGGAAGAGGACGACCGGTCTCGACTCCGTCGATGGATGCACAGAGTCGCCGATCTCGAAGCCGAGCCCGGACATCATCTCCTCCACTGGAACCTGCACTACGGCAACGTCCTCGCCGCCGACCGAGAACCATGGCTGGCGATCGATCCCGAACCCCTCGTCGGCGACCCTGGATTCGATCTGTGGCCGGCTCTGGACAGCGGGTGGAGCTCCGATGACACCGTCACCGAGGCGCCACGCATCGTGCGGCGACGTTTCGATACCCTCACCGAGATGCTCGACCTCGACCGTCATCGTGCAGCCGGGTGGACGATCGCTCGTCTGCTGCAGAACACGCTGTGGGACGTCGAGGACGGACATGCCGCCATCAGTGCGTCCGCGAAGACGGTGGACGATGCGCTCGCCCCCGTGCGTGGGGTCGGCGGCCGCTAGTCCTCGAACAGCCCACGGATGTCGGCGGCGGTCAGCGACTGCGCGAACAATTCGTCGTCGTCCATCACCGCGGTGAAGAGCCGGGCCTTGCGCTGCTGCAACTCGAGCACCTTCTCCTCGATCGTGCCCGAGGAGATCATCCGGTACACGAACACCTGACTCGTCTGACCGATGCGGTGCGTGCGGTCGATCGCCTGCGCCTCGGCGGCAGGGTTCCACCACGGGTCGAGCAGGAAGACGTAATCGGCCTCGGTCAGGGTGAGACCGAAACCACCGGCTTTGAGACTGATGAGGAAGACGGGCTGCTCCCCCGTCTTGAATCCGTCGATCACGTCCTGCCTGCGGCGCGTCGACCCGTCGAGGTGGGCGTACGGGATGCCGGCTTCGCGCAGTCGTTCGGCGGCGAGATCGAGGAACGACGTGAACTGGCTGAACACCAACGCACGGTGGCCCTCGGCCTGGAGCTCAACGACGCGTTCCAGAAGGGTGTCGAGCTTGCTCGACCCGATCTCGGCGTCGTCTTCATCGACGAGTCCCGGGGCGAGACTGAGCATGCGCATGAGCGTCAGCGACCGGAAAACGATGAAGCGGTTGCGGTCGAGGTCGTCCAGCAGTCCGAGCACCTTCTGACGTTCGCGCTGCAGGACCACGTCGTACCGGGCACGGTGCGCCGGGCTGAGTTCGACCTCGAGGATCTGCTCCTGCTTCGGCGGCAGATCGGCGGCGACGAGCTCTTTCGTGCGGCGCAGCATGATCGGGCGGATGCGGCGCCGCAGTTGGGCGAGCCGGCGCTGGCGGTACTCGCCGCCCTCCTCGTTCTCGGGAACCTTGCCCTTCTCGATCGGCTGGATGTAGCGATCGCGGAACTTCCGGGCGGACGGGAACAGTCCCGGAGCCGCGAGCTTGAGCAGCGACCACAGCTCGGACAGGCTGTTCTCCATCGGGGTGCCCGTCACCGCGTACGTGACATCGGCTCGGAAGGTCGAGATCGCCCGATGCAGTTTCGTCTTCGGGTTCTTCACGAACTGCGCCTCATCGAGGATGAGTCCTGCCCAGTCCACAGATGCGAACTCGTGCTCGTCGAGGCGGGCGACCGTGTACGAGCTCACGATGAGGTCGGCCGAGGCCGCGGCCTCGGTGAGGCGTCCGGCACGTGTGCCGCTCGTGCTCTCGACGACGGAGACCCTCAGCCCCGGCGTGAAGCGGGCCGCCTCGGACCGCCAGGTGCTGAGCACCGAGGTCGGTGCGAGCACGAGGAACGGGCGCGTCTCACCGGTCTCGCGGGTGTGCTGCACGAACGAGAGCAGCTGGAGGGTCTTGCCGAGGCCCATGTCGTCGGCGAGGATCCCGCCGAGGTGATGACGCCAGAGGAAGGCGAGCCAGTCGAAGCCGGTCTTCTGATACGGACGCAGGTCGGCGCGCAGGCCCTGGGGCACAGGGGTCGCCGGAACGCCGGTGGCCTGCCGCAGACCTTCGGCGGTCGAGCGCCAGCTCACGGCCGGCTGCGACTCGTCCGCGAGGTCCTCGAACTCCTCCCAGAGATCGGTCTGATACCGGCTGATGCGCGGACCGGTCTCCCACTCCTGGAGCTCTCCGGCTTCGTCGATGAGATCGCGCAGCTTGTCGAGCGCGGGATGGTTGAGCGAGAAGTAGCCGCCGTCCGAGAGCAGGAGCTTCTTCTTGCCCTTGCTCAGGGCGGTGAAGAGCGGCCCGAACGGGATGCTCCGCCCGTCGATCGTGACGAGGATGCCGAGATCGAACCAGTCGGAATCGGTGGTCTCGACTGTCGTGACCTTGACCTCGGGGTCGCCTGAGAGCTCCCGGTAGTTCTTGCGCTCTCCGGTCGTACCGACCGAGACGCCAGCGGCCTCGAGGGCGGGGACGACCTTGGCGACGAAGTCCGCGGCATCGATGTCGTGGAACGACCCGGTGCCGGCGAAACGTCGCGCGCTGTGCTGCTGCCAGACGTCTTCGAGCGACGCGCGGACCTCGGCCTCGGCATCCGCATCGCGAACCGCCGCGCGGCTCCATTCGAAGGGCACTCGTCCGAATCCGCCGTACGACCACGAGAACGTATAGCTCACGACATCTCCGCGCTCGAAGGCGAGGTCCAGGACCGCCCGGGGTGCGGGCACGTCGGGGAGCCTGACCGCACCAGAGGTGCGCACGGACACGCGGCGCGCGAGCAGCGGGTACGCCTCGGCCACGAAGGCCTGCTCCTCGGTGGGAGGGACGACGATCGGAGCTGCGGCGCCGAGCAGGGCACGCACCTGATCGCTGAGCGGGACCTCGGCCAGCACCAGCTCGATCCGGCTGCCGACGAGAGACGCCGTGTAGACGCCTGTGCGTCCGATCGGATGGACCTGCGCAGGCGCGACCGCACGGCCGTCGATCACGGCCTCTGCCGTCACGGAGAGGGATCCGTCATCGGTGCGGGCGATCGAGGCCACCACGTCGGCCGCGCCGGCGATGCGCACGTCAGCGCTCTTCTGACTCGCGACGAGAGGGATGCCGAGCGCGGCACCGGCACGCAGGTGCCCCCAGAGCAGGGTCGACTCGATCTGGTCCAGCACCAGCCAGTCCCCCGCATTGCCGGAGAGCAGCGAGTCCCTCGCGATGTTCAGAAGATCACCGAACCAGCGCGTCTGCACGACACCGAACTGGCCGGCGTCGCGCCGCACCGTGTCCCAGCCGGCATGCCCCTGGATCCAGGCTCCGGTCTGCGCGCTGCGCATGAGCGGTCGCACGGCGAGGAGCAGTTCCCCGGCCGGCTTCGCGAGGTCGCGCGGTGTCGCTGCGCGAACGGGTCGAGGCGCCCAGTGATTGTCGCCGCGCGCGTCGCGGTGACGCAGCTCCACGCCGAGCGCGAGCGGCTTGGCGTGCGAACTCGCTGTCGACTCCAGAAGCGTCCGCCAACCGACGGGAGCGGCAATGGTCGCTGCCGGAGCGGCCGGCGCGGCGCGCTCATGGGGCTCCTTGCGCACTCCCGCCTGCTGCGAGTACTCGTGCACGTTGGAGGCGAGCAGCGATGCGACGACATGCTTGCACCCGGTGTGGACAGGACAGCTGCAGCGATTCGTGCGCACCCGAGCCTTGCCGGTCGACGAGTGGAACTTCACCTCGACGAAGTACTGCGCGTCGCCCGACCCCTTCACATAGGCCTCGAGCTCCTGCTCGTCCTCGTGCCAGATCAGATCGAGAACGTTGCCCGCGCGGAAGTACTCCAGACCGCGGGTGTAGCCGCCTGCGTTCGTGATCTGCATGAGATCTCGCAGGTCGACGTGGGGGGCGGGCATGCCGACATCCTTCCCCCGGCATCCGACAATGCGGCGTCCGGGACCTCAGGCAGGGATCAGGCGGTGCGCGCGATGCGCGCGAGGACTCCGTGCACGAACGCACCGGAGTCGTCGGTGGAGAACTCCTTCGCGAGCTCCACGGCCTCGTCGATCGCGACCGCGGTGGGCACCTCGTCGTTGTAGAGGATCTCCCAGACGCCGATGCGCAGCAGAGCACGATCGACCGCGGGCATGCGCTCGAGCTTCCAGTCACGGCTGTGCGTGGTGATCTGCTCGTCGATCTCGTCGCGGTGGTCGACGATGCCGTCGACGACCTCGCGGGCATACAGCCACGAGGCCTCTCGAGCGGGCTCCGACGCGGCCCGTTTCGCCTCTGCGGCGAGGGTCACCGACACCTCGTCTCCGCGGACGTCGGCGGAGAAGAGGATGTCGAGAGCGCGCTTGCGCGCCTTGGTGCGTGCGCCCACGCCTTACTTCTCGCGACCGAGGTAATCACCCGTGCGGGTGTCGACCTTGACCTTGGTGCCCGTCTCGAGGAAGAGCGGGACCTGGATCTCGTAGCCCGTCTCGAGCGTGGCCGGCTTGGTGCCCGCCGACGAGCGGTCGCCCTGCAGGCCGGGCTCCGTATACGTGACCTCGAGGATGACGGACGCGGGCAGATCGATGTACAGCGGGTTGCCGTTGTTGAGCGCGATCGTCACCTGCTGGTTCTCGAGCAGGAAGTTCTTGGCGTCGCCGACCGTGGCGGCGCCGACCGTGATCTGGTCGAAGTCGACCTGGTCCATGAAGACGTAGCCGTCGCCATCGGTGTACAGGTAGGTGTAATCGCGGCGGTCGACGTTCTCGATCTCGACCTTGGATCCTGCGTTGAACGTCTTGTCGACGACCTTGCCGGTGAGGACGTTCTTCAACTTGGTGCGGACGAAGGCGCCGCCCTTGCCCGGCTTGACGTGCTGGAACTCGACGACGCTCCAGAGCTGGCCCTCGAGGTTGAGGACGACGCCGTTCTTGATGTCTGCGGTGGATGCCATGCGCTGAGAGTTCCGTTTCGTGTGTGACGTTGTAGGGTCCGCTGAGCCTCTGCGAAGCGCGAGCCGACAGTCGATTCTACGGGATGAGCGGGACGAGCTCCCGCACGGCGTCCGCGTACCCCTGCACTCCTCGTCCGATCACGCGCACCGCGGCGACATCGTGGAGGTACGAGTGGTGGCGGAACTCCTCGCGTGCATAGACATCGGAGATGTGGACCTCGGCGAACGGCAGGTCGACACCGGTCAGGGCATCGCGCAGCGACACCGAGGTGTGGGTGAGACCGCCAGGGTTGATCACGATGGCCGCGCAGTCCTCGCGCGCGGCGTGGATCGCGTCGATCAGGACTCCCTCATGGTTGCTCTGGATCGCGCGCACCTCGAAGCCGACCTCGGCCGCGGCATCCGCGGTCAGTCTCTCCACATCGGCGAGCGTCGCGGTGCCGTAGACGTCGGGCTCGCGTGTGCCCAGCAGATTGAGGTTCGGGCCGTTGACGAGCAGGAGGCGGCGGGTCACGCCCCGACCTCCTGGTACGCCGCGAACAGCAGCGACTCGTCGGGGGACTGCAGCACGGTGGGCTTGGCGATGTCGTCCAGCACGATGAACCGCAGCATCCCGCCGCGGGTCTTCTTGTCGCGCTGCATGGTCGCGAGCAGCTGCTGCCAGGCTCCGGCCCGGTAGGTGGTGGGCAGTCCGAGCGACTCGAGCACGCTGCGGTGCCGCTCGGCCGACTCGTCGGAGAGTCGCCCGGCGAGACGCGACAGCTCTGCCGCGTACATCATGCCGATCGAGACCGCCGCACCGTGGCGCCACTTGTACCGCTCCGCATGTTCGATCGCGTGCCCGAGGGTGTGTCCGTAGTTGAGGATCTCGCGCTGGCCGGCCTCGCGGAAGTCGTCGGAGACGACGCGGGCCTTCATGTCGATCGCGAGTTCTACGGCGCGACGGAACTCGTCGGTCGACGTGTCGATCGCACGATTCGGGTCCGCCTCGACGATGTCGAGGATCTCCGGCGCCCAGATGAAGCCGGCCTTGACGACCTCCGCGAAGCCTGCGGTGGCCTCGTTCGGGCTGAGGCTGCCGAGCTCGTCGAGATCGCCGATCACGGCGCGCGGCGACCAGAACGCGCCGACGAGGTTCTTGCCCTCCGCCGTGTTCACGCCGGTCTTGCCGCCGACCGATGCATCCACGAGACCGAGCACCGTGGTCGGCACCTGCACGACCTGCACGCCGCGCAGCCAGGTCGCCGCGACGAAGCCCGCGAGATCGGTGACCGCGCCTCCGCCGTAGCCGATCACGGCGTCCGTGCGCGTGAAGTCGGCCTGCCCCATGACCTGCCAGCAGAAGGCCGCGACCTCGATGCGCTTGCCCTGCTCGGCGTCGGGGACCTCGGCCAGCAGCACCTCGCGCGGCCCGTCTGCCGAGTCCGCCAGGAGACGGTCGCGCAGCTCGGCCGCACGCGCGGCCAGAGTCGGCGGATGCACGACGAGGATCTTCCGCACGCCGGGTGCGAGCGCACGCGACACCTGGTCCAGGATGTCGCGCCCGATCGTGATGTCGTAGGGATCGGTGCCCGTGACGCTGATGGTCGTGGTGCTCATCGCTGTTCTCTCCTCCATGTCACGATCTCCTCCGCGATCCGCTGCATCGGACGACGCGAGGTGTCGAAGGTGACGGTCGCCACCTCGTCGTACAGATTCCGTCGCTGCTCGAAGATCTCCGTCCACCGCGCGACCGGATCGTCGCCGGCGAGCAGCGGTCGACCGGTGCCGAGGATTCGCTCTGCGACCGCCTCCGGGGTCACCAGCAGGTAGACGACGGCGTGGTCGCGCAGCAGCTCGCGCGTGCCGGCATCCGTCACCGCGCCGCCACCGAGCGAGATGACACCGCCGTCGTGCAGGGCCGTCGCGACCGCCTCGCGCTCGAGAGCGCGGAAGTGCTCCTCGCCATGAGCCTCGAAGATCGTCGGGATCGGCCCGTGTGCGGCCACGACACGCTTGTCGGTGTCGATGAAGGCGACGCCGAGCCGCCGGGCGACCCGGCGCCCCACGCTGGTCTTGCCCGCCCCCATGGGGCCGACGAGGACCAGCGTCTGCGGATCAGGAGCGCTCGTCATGCGCGATGAGCGCCGCCTCGGATGCGGGGGCGGTGCGCAGCGACTCGGGGATCGCGGCGAGGTACGAGTCGAGATTGCGACGCGTCTCGCGGATGCTGTCGCCGCCGAACTTCTCGAGCACGGAGTTTGCGAGCTCGATCGCCACCATGGCCTCGGCGACCACGCCGGCGGCGGGTACGGCGCAGACATCGGAACGCTGGTGGTGAGCGGTCGCGTCGTCGCCGGTCGCGACGTCGATCGTTCGCAGAGCGTGCGGAACGGTCGCGATCGGCTTCATGCCGGCACGGACCCGCAGAACGGTCCCGGTCGACATGCCGCCCTCGGTGCCGCCGGCCCGATCGGACCCTCGTGTGATCCCGGCGTCGGCGGCGAACAGCTCGTCGTGGGCCGCGGACCCGCGACGTCGCGTCGTCTCGAAGCCGTCGCCGACTTCGACGCCCTTGATCGCCTGGATACTCATGAGCGCCTGGGCGAGACGCGCGTCCAGACGGCGATCCCACTGCACGTGAGAGCCGAGCCCCGGCGGGAGGCCGTAGGCGAGCACCTCGACGATGCCGCCCAGCGTGTCGCCGTCCTTCTTCGCGTCATCGACCTCTGCGACCATACGGGCCGAGGTCTCGGCGTCGAAGCAGCGCAGCGGGTCGGCGTCGAGCGCGTCCACGTCGTCGGGCGTCGGCACGGGAGCGCCGTAGGGAACCTGCACGGGCCCGATGGAGAGGGTGTGGCTGACGAGTCGGATGCCGAGCTCTCCGAGGAACGACCGGGCGATCGCGCCGAGGGCCACCCGTGCGGCGGTCTCACGGGCGCTCGCGCGCTCGAGGATCGGGCGCGCCTCGTCGAAGTCGTACTTCTGCATGCCGACGAGGTCGGCGTGACCGGGGCGCGGACGTGTCAGGGGTGCGCTG
This sequence comes from Microbacterium sp. ZW T5_45, assembly GCF_044987415.1. NCBI lineage: Bacteria > Bacillati > Actinomycetota > Actinomycetes > Micrococcales > Microbacteriaceae > Microbacterium > Microbacterium sp. ZW T5_45. The sequence goes on from NZ_JBJDRJ010000010.1 coordinate 118,063, forward strand.
CGTCCGCGCGACTTGTCGGTGAGTTCGACGGGCTCGGGGTTCATGACCTCGATCCACTTCGGCCACTCGGTGTTGCCGATGCGCAGGGCGATCGGGCTGCCGAGTGACTTGCCGTGACGCACACCACCGGACAGCGTGAGCTCGTCCTGCTCGAACTTCATGCGGGAGCCCCGGCCGTAGCCGAGCTTGCGACGGGCCAGGTCGGCTTGGATGGCCTCGGACGACACCGGGACGCCGGAGGGCAGGCCCTCCATGACGGCAATGAGTTCTGGACCGTGCGATTCGCCGGCCGTGAGCACGCGGAGCATTACTCTAGTCTCCCATGAGCCGGGACCTGCCTCGCGCCGCGTGACGCTCGTCGTGCCGCTCTCAGTCGAGCGCGGCCCGCATCGCGGCGAGTACTGCCGGCTCATCCGGCAGCGGTGTCACGGGGTCGCCGTGCAGGAAGACCCGGATCTGTCGGACGGCCTGGTGCAGCAGCATCCCGAGTCCCGAGATGGTCGGTCCTCCGGTCCAGCCGGCAGCAAGAGCAGACGGCCAGGGCGAGTACGCGACGTCGAACAGCGCCCCGCCGGTCGCGGCGAGCGGACGCACGAGATCCGCGTCGAGCGCGGCCCCGCCCGGAAGCGAGGCGATCGTGAGATCGACACCGTCGGACCTCTCCTCGAACGTGCCTACCGTGACCGGTACACCGAGCCGATCCCCCAGCGCCATGAGCGCAGCCGCGCGCTCAGGGCGCCGCGCCCGCACATCGACTTCGTGCGCCCCGAGGTCTGCGACAGCGACGAGGGCGGATGCCGCAGTCGCACCGGCGCCGAGCAGGCGCACTCGTCCGACCTCGCTGATCCCGTTCTCCGCCAGAGCGTCGATGATCCCGCCGATGTCGGTGTTGAACCCTGCCACCCGGTCACCGAGGAGAAGGGTGTTCACGACCCCGGTGAGCTCGGCATGCGCGTCGCGGACGTCGGCATGGCGGTGCGCGACCTCCTTGAGAGGCATGGTGAGCGAGAGTCCTCGCCAGTCTCCGTCGAGACTCCGCACCGTGCGGTCGAAGGTCTCCACGTCGACGCGGCGCCTGTCGTAGGTCCAGTGCAGACCGAGGACCGCATACGCCGCCGTATGCATCTGCGGTGACTTCGAGTGGGCGATGGGGTCGCCCCACACCCCCAACCGCGTGCGGCTCACTAGCTGCAGCCGCCGTCCGGGTTGGCGCGGCACCACTCGTCCCACTTCTTGATCGCGGCCTGGTGCTCTTCGTAGGTCGTCGTGAAGACCGTCTCGCCGGTCTCGAGGTTGATGGTCACGAAGTACAGCCACGGGCCGTCGGCGGGGTGCATCGCTGCGTCGATCGCCGCATCGCTCGCGCTCGCGATCGGCGTCACCGGGAGTCCGGTGTTCACGTAGGTGTTCCACGGGTTCTGATCCTCGAGCGCCTCGGCCGAACTCGATACGACGCCCGCATGCAGCGAGCCGTAGCCGTACTGCGCGGTCGAGTCCATCTGGAGCTTCATGTCGATGTCGAGGCGGTTCTGGATCACGCGGGAGACTTTCGCGAAGTCATCCGTCCGTCCCTCGCGCTGGATGATCGACGCGATGGTGAGGATGCGCTCGGCATCCGCATCCGGCACGCCGGCCGCGGCGAGGGACTCGCGGGTGCGATCCACCATCCGCTGGATCACCTGGGTCGCGGTCGTGCCGGGGTCGAACGTGTAGACGGCCGGGAACAGCCAGCCCTCGAGGCTCTGCGCGCTCACGCCGTACACCGACGGATCGGCGACGGCTGCCTGGAGTTCTTCGATCGGGAAGCCGAGGATCTCGGAGATCCCGGGAAGGATCGAAGCGATCGTTCCGCCCTCACTCACCGCGACGGTGTTCTCGAGTTTGTTCTCCGGATTGCGGAGCGCCTCCAGGGCGTCGGCCGCGGTCATCTTCTCCTGCAGCTTGTAGATGCCCGGATAGAAGGTGACGGCGATGTTCTCGTCGACGAGGTGGTCGTAGAAGACGTCCTTCGTGCGGGTGACGCCCGCCTCGTAGAGCGCCGCGGAGACGGGCTCTCCGGTGTCGCCCTCGTGAATGGTGACCATCACTTCGCCGGTCGCGAGTCCGGGTTCCCAATCTGTGGGGTCGCCCCAGCCCATGATCTCGTTGATCTTGTCGCCGTAGGTGTTCATCACCCAGGCGCCGCCTGCGGCCGCGCCGCCGATGAGCACGAGGACGATGATGAGAGCCACCAGGCACCCGGTCCGGCGCTTCTTCTTCGGCACGCGAGGACCCTCGTGGTCGTCATGATCCGGCTGGAAGAGATCGGCGAGGCCGCCGCCGGTGGCTTCGTGCGCGGCCTGCGGATGGGCGTCGGATGCCGCGGCCCTGCTCGCGACGGGCGGATCGACCGGGGACGACGACTGCGCGGTCCCGGACTTCTCAGCCGAGACCGGTGCGACCAGCCCCGGCGATGACACGACAAGGGGCGACTCGGCGGGCGTTGACGCGACAGGCGACGGCTGGACGGGTGACTCGGCGGTGGGCTCGGCCGTGCCCGCCGTGGGCGGGGTCGCAGACGTCGGCGCGGCGGCGCGCGAAGAGCTCGCGGCTTCACGGGCGGCCCGACGAGAACCCGGGGCAGGCGGGGTGTTGTCGACCGTCGGGATCTGCGTCGTCGGTGCGGGAAGATTCTCGAACAGATCGCCGAGGCGGGCGTCCGGATCCTGCGAGGGAGACGGGTTGTCGCGTTCGGGCATGGTCAGCGGGACTCCTCATCGAACGGAATCGTCGAGCCGGGCGCCGTGCCCGTGCTCTTCTCCGTGTCGATCGCCTGCTGCAGCAGAACCACCGCGGCGACCTGATCCACAATGCTACGAGAGTTCTTCTGCGTTCTCCCCGAAGAGCGCAGTGCGGCGTGTGCGGCCACGGTGCTCAGCCGTTCGTCGACCATGCGCACCGCGATGCCGGAGCGCGTCTGCAGTTCGGCCGCGAAGTCACGGGCGTCGGCGGTCGACGGGGTGTCAACGCCCTGCATGTTCAGGGGGAGCCCGACGACGAACTCGAGCGGCTCGTGCTCCGCCGCGATCTCGAGCAGTCGGTCGATCGAGGTCTCGCTGCGCGGCACGGTCTCGACGGGAACGGCGAGCATGCCGTCGGGGTCGCTGCGGGCGACCCCGACACGCGCCTTTCCGACATCGATGCCGAGTCGGACGCCGCGGCGGTACCCGCTCACGCGGCCTGCAGATCCTGTGCGATCGCGTCGAGCGCGGTCGGCAGAGCGGCAGCATCCGCTCCTCCGCCCTGCGCGACGTCGTCCCGACCGCCGCCGCCACCGCCGAGCACGCCCGCTGCCCGCTTCGCCAGGGCGCCGGCCTTGGCGCCGGCGGAGCGCGCCGCATCGTTCGTGGCCACGACGACGACCGGACGTCCGTTGACGACGGCGCCGAGCGCGACGACAGCGGCTCCAGAGCCGAGCCGGTCGCGGACGCCGAGAACGAGGTCGCGCAGATCATCGGCGGAGGCAAGCTCGCCCAGGGACTGCGCGGCGAGCAGCACGTCGCCGACACGGGTCGCGGCCTCTGCGATCGCGGGAACCTGACCGGCGCGCTCCTTCGCCTCGAACTGCGCGATGCGCTTCTCGGCGGCCTTCAGGCTCGCTGAGAGATCGGCGATGCGCTCGGGAAGCTGCTCTCGCGGCGTCTTCAGCGAGGTGCTGAGCTGAGAGACCAGCGCCCGCTCTGCAGCGAGCTCGCGGAACGCGTCGGCACCGACGAGGGCTTCGATGCGGCGGTTCGAGGCACCGACCGAGGACTCGCCGACGATGCTGACGAGTCCGATCTCGGCGCTCGTCCTCACGTGCGTTCCCGCGCACAGCTCGCGCGACCACGGTCCGCCGATGTCGACCATGCGCACGACGTCGCCGTACTTCTCGCCGAACAACGCCATGGCGCCGGCTTCCTTGGCCTCGTCGAGCGACATGATGCGTGTCGTGACCTCGAGTGCGTCCTGCACCGCGCGGTTCGTGATCTCCTCGATCTCGGTGCGGGTCTCGGCCGAGAGGGCCTGCGACCACGAGAAGTCGAAGCGCATGTAGCCCGCACGGTTGAGCGAGCCGGCCTGCGTGGCGGTCTTGCCGAGCGTGTCGCGGAGCGCCGCGTGCACGAGGTGCGTCGCGGAATGCGCCTGCGCTGCGGCACGACGGTTGGCGGCGTCGACGACCGTGGTCGCGGCGTCGTCGATCGCGACGGTTCCGCGGGTGACCTCGACCGTGTGGCTGATGAGGCCGGGAACAGGGCGCTGCACATCGAGGACCTCGAGCTCGAAGCCCGGGCCGACGATCGTGCCCTTGTCTGCGACCTGGCCGCCGGACTCGGCATAGAGCGTGGTCTCGGCGAGCACGACCTCGGCGATCTGGCCCTCCGAGGCACTGGTGGCCGGCTGCCCGTCGACGAGGATGCCGATGATGCGCGACTCGACCTCGAGAGCGGTGTACCCGTCGAATCCGGTCTCGCCCAGCGCACGCAGGTCGCGGTAGACCGAGACGTCGGCCAGCTGGCGCTTACGGTTGCGGGCGTCTGCCTTGGCGCGCGAGCGCTGCTCGCCCATGAGCTCGTCGAAGGCGGCACGGTCGACCTTCAGACCGGCCTCCTCGGCGACTTCGAGCGTGAGGTCGATCGGGAAGCCGTAGGTGTCGTGCAGCAGGAAGGCCTCACGGCCGCTGAGCGAGGAGTCGCCCTTCTTCTTCGTCTCGTCGAGAGCGAGGTCGAGGATCGTGGATCCCTGCGCCAAGGTGCGGCGGAAGGTCTCCTCCTCGGCGAACGCGGCGGACGACAGCGTCGCCCACTCGGTCTCGAGCACCGGGTAGGCCGCCTTCATGGCGTCGCGGGACACCTCGAAGAGCTCGGGGAAGCTCGGGGCGTCCACGCCGAGCAGGCGCATCGCGCGCACGGTCCGCCGCATGAGGCGTCGCAGGATGTAGCCGCGCCCCTCGTTCGAGGGTCGGACGCCATCCGAGAGCAGCATCAGCGAGGAGCGCACGTGGTCGGCGATCACGCGGAAGCGCACGTCGTCTTCGTGGACCGCGCCGTACTTCTTGCCGGAGAGCTCGATCGCACGGTCCAGCACAGGGCGCACCTGGTCGGTCTCGTACATGTTCTCGACGCCCTGCTTGAGGAACGCGACGCGCTCGAGTCCCATGCCGGTGTCGATGTTCTTCATCGGCAGTTCGCCGACGATGTCGAACTCCGTCTTGCCACGGATGTTCTCGATGAAGTCCTGCATGAACACGAGGTTCCAGATCTCCAGGAACCGGGTGTCGTCGGCTGCAGGGCCGCCGTCCTTGCCGTAGGCCGGTCCGCGGTCGAAGAAGATCTCGCTGTCCGGACCACCGGGTCCGGGCTGGCCGGTGTTCCAGTAGTTGTCGGCTCGACCGAGTCGCTGGATGCGCTCGGGCTTCAGGCCGATGATGTCGCGCCAGATGGCCTCGGCCTCGTCATCGGTCTCGTAGACCGTGACCCAGAGGTCCTTCTCGTCGAAGCCGAGTCCGCCGTCGGACTCCGCACCCGTGAGCAGCTCCCAGGCGTAACGGATCGCGCCTTCCTTGAAGTAGTCGCCGAACGACCAGTTTCCCAGCATCTGGAAGAACGTGCCGTGCCGAGCGGTGCGGCCGACCTCTTCGATGTCGTTGGTGCGGATGCACTTCTGCAGGTCGGCGATGCGCGGATGCGGTGCCGGGACGACGCCTGTGAGATACGGGATCATCGGCACCATGCCGGCGACCGTGAACAGCAACGACGGGTCGTCGCTGACCAGAGATGCCGAGGGGACGATGAGGTGGTCGTTCTTCTCGAAGAAGTCGAGGTAACGCTGCGCGATCTCCGCAGTTTTCATAGCTGTGCCGGGTGTCCTTGCGTACAGGGTAGTGAGGGGTTCGCGCAGGGGGCGCGGGAGCGGTCAGTCCTTGGCAGGCTCAGCGAGCCGTGCGTCATGCTCCCGGTAGGAGTCGCCCATGATCGCGGTGAACTCGTTGATCCGGGCGTCGACCTCGGCCAGGATGTCGTGCCCGCGAGGGTCCTTGTTCATGAAGTGCGCGGCGATGAAGCCGCCGATCACACCGATCAGGAACCACAGCACAGTCTTCATGTCGTCATCCTTGCCCATTGGCCCGCGAAGGCGCGGTGTTCCCATCGTATGCGGAAACGACGAGAGGCATCGGGTCTCCCCGACGCCTCTCGCCGTCAACTGCTGGGTTCCTGAGCCTGTCGAAGGATCAGCGACCCGAATAGTACTCGACGACCAGCTGCACCTCGCAGGTCACGGGGACCTGCGCGCGCTTCGGACGCTCGACCAGACGGGCCTGCAGCTTGTCGAGCTCGACCTCGAGGTAGCCGGGAACGGGAGGCAGGACCTCGGCGTGACCGCCGGCCGCTGCGACCTGGAAGGGCTCGAGAGCCTCGCTCTTGGCCTTGACGTGGATGAGCTGACCCGGCTTCACGCGGAAGGACGGGCGGTCGACGAGCTGGCCGTCGACGAGGATGTGACGGTGCACGACGAGCTGGCGAGCCTGTGCGGTGGTGCGGGCGAAGCCGGCACGCAGCACGAGCGCGTCGAGACGCATCTCGAGAAGCTCGACGAGGTTCTCACCGGTCAGGCCATCCTGGCGCTTCGCCTCCTTGAAGACGATGACGAGCTGCTTCTCGCGGATGCCGTACTGCTCGCGCAGACGCTGCTTCTCACGCAGACGGACGGCGTAGTCGCTGTCAGCCTTGCGCTTGGTGCGGCCGTGCTCACCGGGAGCGTAGGGACGCTTCTCGAGGTAGCGGGCGGCCTTCGGGGTGAGCGGGATGCCGAGTGCACGGCTGAGGCGGACCTTGCGGCGGTCCTGGGACTTCGTGGTCACGAAGCTTCCTTCCTGACGCGGTCGCGTCTTTCGCGACTCGCGGACGTATCTCCCCCGTTCTGCCTCGGGACGCACGTCGGGGCGTCATCGAAGTGGGGTGTGAACGAGGGGATGCCCGAAAACTGGGTTTCGAGCCGATCCATCTTATCAGACGACCTCGGCCGCTCTTTCGCACGCCGGTTCGGCGCCCCGAGATCAGACGCGTGGCGGAGCTCCGTCAGCGGTCTCGTGCACGTCCGCTGGCCGTAGCGGTCCGGGGCCGCCCCACGTCAGCCACAGGATCGCGCCCGCCAGGGCGAGGATCGCGAGAGGAGTCCACGGCGCGAGGTACCCCTGCGTGAGCACCCATCCGACCGCAGCGACGAGCATCGCCGTGGCGCACGCCGCGGCCCACAGCGCCATGATCCTGGGGCGTTCCCCGGGCCAGAGCCGCTCGATGCGCGGCACGACGAGGCAGAAGACGGCGATCACGGCGACGATCGCGAGGATCCACGGGATGCGGGTGATCCACCAGTCGGGCGTGAGAACCGCCGGGAACGGCAGGCCGAGTGCGAGTTGGATGCCGACGACCACGCCCATCGCGACGGTGTGCCACAGATAGATCACCATGCCGTATACGCCCAGCGCTCCGATCACGAGGAGCGCGCCCCGATGACGCATGAGTGCGCGGATCGCCGGCTGGAGCAGCGTGAACAGGTAGACCTGTGCGAGACCGAGCAGGAGCAGCAGCACCGTCGGCGGATTCAGATTGGCGATGAGATCCGGGTCGTAGCCCATGCCGAACACGGCGACGCACATGAGCCCGTACGCGACCAGGGCCAACAGCAGCAGCAGCCAGCGCGGACGTCGTGAGTACCACTGATCACGGACCCCGAACCCGAGCTGCTGCACGAACAACCACAGGAAGAGCCAGTTGAGAGCACCGAGCGGCCACCCCAGGTATCTACCGGTCAGGTCGACGGCGACGACGAGGGCGGCCAAGGTGAAGTACGTCGTCCAGGCCGCGCGTCGATGGAACCAGGCCATGAGAGGCACGAAGGACGTGCAGATCGCATACACCGCGATGAACCAGAGCGGTTCGGCGAGCCGGAACGCGAAGGTGCGGAGGAACTCCGGATCCGCGCCACACGCCGCCATGACACCGACCACCGCGAGCACGCCGAGCATCGCGAGCAGAACCGGGCGCGCCAGGCGGAGGGCACGGATGCGGATGTACTCGCCCGGGGTCTCTCCTCGGTTCTGCAGGCGACGCCAGGTCGTGATGCCGGCGAACCCGCCCGCGATGAAGAAGGTGGGCATGATCATCCCGACCCAGGTGATCGCCGTCAGCGGCTTCCACTCGGCGAGAGCGTTGAACGCGATGAGCGGTTCCCCGGCGATCCCCATCTGCAGTGCATGGAGCAGCACGACGACCGGCAGGCAGATCGCGCGGACGAAGTCGATCGACAGGTCGCGGTCCGGCGGGATGCGGGGAATTCGACGGGACACGAGCCCACTGTAGGTGCACGACCTCAGGCGTCAGGTGTTCGGTGCACGGCGGCGGGCGTCGTGACGGCATCCGTCGCTGTCGGGTCCCGCCCCGCCCGTCCCCGCCGCGTGCGAAAAGTCGGAGAACCGGCCTGACACGCCGTCGACGGATGCCGCCACACGGCGTGTCGCGGCGAAGCTCCGACTTTTCGCACCGCCAGACGCGGCCTGAGCGCACCAGCCCCAGCGCCCGGCGCACCCGAGCTCAGCGGTCGTCGAGAATCCTGCGGATCCGGTCGAGGCGTGCCGAGATGTCGCGCTCGGCACCCAGATTCTTCGGCTCGTAATAGCGGCGCCCCTCGAGCTCATCGGGCAGGTACTGCTGGGGAAGGATGCCGAACTCGCTGTCATGAGGATAGGCGTAGCCGCGCCCGTGCCCGAGGCGCTTCGCGCCCGGGTAGTGCGCGTCGCGCAGGTGCAGCGGCACCCGCCCGAATCCTCCGGCCCGGATGTCGGCGATCGCGGCGTTGATGCCGGCGTATGCGGCATTGGACTTCGCCGTCGTCGCGAGGTACACCGTCGCCTCTGCGAGCGGGATGCGCCCCTCGGGCATGCCGATGAACGCCACCGCGTCGGCGGCCGCCACCGCGATGGCGAGCGCCTGCGGGTCGGCGAGCCCGACGTCTTCGGATGCGGAGATCACCAGACGCCTGGCGATGAACCGAGGGTCCTCCCCCGCTTCGATCATCCGGGCGAGGTAATGGAGCGCGGCATCCGGATCGGATCCTCTGATCGACTTGATGAACGCGCTGATGACGTCGTAGTGCTCGTCGCCCTGACGGTCGTACCGCAGCAGTGCCTTGTCGACGGCCTGCGCGACGTCATCGGCCGTCACCTCTGGAACGCCGGTCACCCCAGCAGCGGTCGACGCCTCATCGCCGGCCGCATCCTCATCCGATTCCTCGCCGCCTCCCCGCGACAGCGCCACCGCCGCGGCGGCTTCGAGTCCGGTGAGCGCTCGTCGTGCATCGCCGGATGCCAGGCGCACCAGGGCCGATCGCGCCTCGTCGCTCAACGTCACACCGGCGTTCAGGCCGCGTGCATCGGTCACCGCCCGATCGAGAAGCAGCCCGATGTCGTCGTCGGTGAGCGGCTGCAGGGTGAGCAGCAGCGACCGCGACAGCAGCGGGGAGATCACCGAGAACGAGGGGTTCTCGGTCGTCGCGGCGATGAGGAGCACCCATCCGTTCTCGACTCCGGGGAGCAGCGCGTCCTGCTGCGCCTTCGTGAAGCGGTGGATCTCATCGAGGAACAGGATCGTCGTCTGCCCGTACAGGTCGCGCTGCGTGATCGCCTCCTGCATGACCTCACGAACGTCCTTGACTCCGGCCGTGATCGCCGAGAGCTCGACGAATCGTCGTCGTGACGAACGCGCGATCGCCTGCGCGAGCGTCGTCTTGCCGGTGCCGGGCGGACCCCACAGGATGATCGAGACCGCGCCGGGCGAGGCCGCCTCCGGATCGGCGAGGGCGACGATGGGAGAACCGGCTCGAAGCAGGTGACGCTGCCCGGCGACCTCGTCGAGCGACACGGGGCGCATGCGCACGGCAAGCGGCGTCTGCCCGGAGAGCAGTGCGGCAGCGGAGGTCATGTCCTCCAGGCTAATGCGAGCCGCCGACACCGGGCCTGTCGTCCTGACGCCATCGGCCGCGACGATAGGCTCTCAGGCGAGAACGTCGACCGTCAGCCGCTTCCCGTCGGGTCGACAGCCACGCAGGAGGAGATCCGGATGCCCGCACGCGGTTCGAAGAGCGCCCAGGCACGCACCCAGGCAGAGCGTGCGCGCCTGCACGAGGCCCGCAAGGCATGGCGCGAAGGGCAGATCCGACGCCGCGTACGCGACAACGTCGTGGCCGGCATCGCCGGGGGAATCATCGTCGTCGCCGCGATCACCAGCCAGGTGGTGCACGCCCAGGTCACCGCGCCGGAGCCGGAACCGACGCCCGCCGTCGAACCGACCGGCACCTCCGTCGACCCGTCCGAGGCGCCCGCTGAGTCGACGGATGCTCCTGTCGACCCGGCGACCACCGAGGAGCCGGCGCCCGAGTCGACTCCCGCCGAC